>JAYUVA010000924.1:0-3011 GCA_043754375.1 Candidatus Kuenenia sp.
TCGTCCGCCTTCAGCAAGCCCTGCTCGGCAAGCATCATTGCCAGCGCAATGCTGCTGAGCCCGGTACCCGTGTTGTTGAGGAAGCCCCGGCGGTCGAGCAGATGATGGCTGGTGATTCGGCTGGATAATCTCATAGATCCTGCAATTCAAGCAGATTCTTTATACCTGCGGTTTCGTGACCGTCTTCATCATAATCTTACTCTTAATCATAATCGACTGCCTGGTAAATGTTTTGGGAGTGCGGCGGCTCAACGCCGCTCTGAAATTTTCGGGCGGAGCCCTGTTTGTCGTCGATCATCCCAAAAATCGCTGAATATCTGGGACACTCATTTCCTTCGGGATCTTCGGAAGAATTCCGCCGAATGGAATCTCTGAACGTGCAATGGTGTCCCAGCCGCCTTTGTCTGAGTCAATATGGTTGTCACCTTCCCCCGGCTTGTGGTCTGTTGATTTACTGGTTTAACCCGACCCCACGGGGAGGAATCCCTTCGAAATGCCTCGCCTCTGGCATCGGGTTAAACGAAAACACTCCTCATCGTCCCTAAATCAACACCCCGCTTGTGGGCACTGGCTTTTCGACCGGCGTGTGCAATCTGAATGCCGGGGACTGAACCGTGCTGTTTGAGAAAACGACTGATGCGGGCAAACGATTCCACGTGCTCCTCATGGTAGATGCCACTGTCGGTGGGGCTGATGCGACCTTCCGGTGATGGCCCGTGACTCTGCGGCGGCGATCCAGTTGGCGGTTATGTGTCGATATGCGGAAATGGTTCAAGGTGAACGAGCACATCTCTAAGGTTCGGAAACTCTGCGAGCAGTCGATCTTTGACATGATGACCGATTCGGTGTCCTTCAGCGACTGTGAGGTGTTGATCGACTTCGATATGAATGTCAGCGAAGAACTCTAAGCCAGACTTTCGCACCCAAAGGGTTTCTACTTCTTCAATACCGGCGACCGCCAACGCCGCAACCCTGATCCGTCCGACGAATTCCGGGTCGGCTTGCACATCCATCAGTTCACTCGCACTGGATCGAAACAGTTGAATCCCAGTCCAGACAATAGCAGCGACCACGACCAGTGAGGCCACTTCGTCAGCCCAGATGAATTGTGATCCGCCGAATCGGATTGTGCCTAAGCCGATCAACACGGCGAGGGCACACAAAGCATCGCTGCGGTGGTCCCATGCGTTGGCAATGATGGCCGATGATCCGGTGCGTTTTCCAACACGCACTTTGTACTGATACAGTCCTTCTTTAATGAAGATGTTGGCACCCGCGATCCAGAGCGTCCAAATGGGAGGGATGTCATGCTGGACCGTGATCCGCTGAATCGCTTCCCAGCCAACTAACAGGGCGGAAATGATGACGAGCAATGCCACGTTTGATGCCGCAATTCCTTCTGCCCGTGTATGACCGTAAGGATGTTCGGCGTCGGCGGGACGCTGCGCGACTCGGAGGGCGAAGAGAACAACGACGGTCGTCACAACATCGCCGATAGAATTGACCGCATCAGCGAGTAGTGCAAAAGAGTTCCCAATGATCCCGCCAACGAGTTTGACGACGCCCAGCAGCAGATTCACCACTAAGCCCAATACAGCGGCTCCGGTGACTTCCTTGTAGAGTACTGAGACATTTTTACTGGTAGCCAATTCAGGTTCACTTTCGGTGATTTATCATCCTGTGGATCAGGATTGTGGAGATGAACTGACTCTGATTGTACCGAAAATCATTCAGATCGCCTTCCACGCCATAACACCAAAGGCCGTGGTCACGGCATCTTACCCCGCCACGGCCTTTACTGAGTACACCGGAATCGTCGCCTGTGTGACGCCATCCTCGCAAACTTCGATTCGAACGAAGGCGACAACGCATTCGAGCCGGGACAGGTGTAGGTCGCAAAAAAAGCCTCGTCAGCAGAATCTGTGGGTAGATTCTGGTTCCGGAAGTTTTCCCAGCTGATGAAACAGGGCGATTTGGATGTTTTCAAACGTCTTGAAGCCATAGGCTTTTCTCATGGTCAATTTGGCTTTGTTGTTGAAGCCTTCCACAATACCTGAAGACAGGCCCTTAGATTCGAACCAGTTGAGCAGCAGGGATTCGTGTTTCAACAGTGTCTTCGCCAACTTCTTCATCGGCTCGATCTTCGAACGGTTCGCTCGCACACACTACTCACGCAGAAACTTGCCGGCCCATGTCCCGGACGTGCCCTTGTTGCTGAAGTTGAGGGCCAGAACCGATTGAAGTCCTCGCGCATCAGGTGCGCTTTGACGCTGCGAAGATTGTACTTCAGAAGCTCACGCAGTTTGACAGTCTGTTTCTGCGTTCGATTCTCTCGCCGCTTCAGCAGACACCATCGCGAGTTCTTCAGCAGTTCTTCGTAGCCGTCTGCTTTCATTTGTCGGGCCTCTTCTGCCCGGACCTTGTCGATGGCTTCGCCGAACTTCTTCATGATATGAAACCGATCCAGAATGTTCAGAGCCTGTGACACGCGTGCCTTCAAAACCTTCAGATACGCCGGCAGCATGTCGGTGCAGGCAAACTGAATTCCGTTGATCGTCGGTTCGCTCAGAATGTTGAAGAAGCCGTTCAGACTCGCTTCTGTCCGATCTCGCGCCACGTACAGAAGTCGTTTGGCTCCCTCATCAAGCTGATAGACCAGCGTCAGATATTTGTGACCTCGCCGATACTGAATTTCGTCAATGCCGATCGCGGTGATGTTTGTCAGATCCTGATGAGCGATTCCCCATTCAACCACCCAGCGGACCGCTCGAAAGACGCTGTCCCAGCTCGTGCCGAACACTGTGGCGACTTCCTGCCAGCTCATGCGTTTCGCCCATGTCGCCAGAAACATGCGATACGAGTTCGTCTGCTGGTTTTTGCCGCTGGCCCAGGGAACTCGTTCCACCACAACGCCGCACTGCGGACACTTGACGCATCGCAACGCATAAACCAGAAAGACGGGAGTTGCCCAGAGTGGCACAAAGTCAAATCGCCGAGATGAAAGACGATCG
>JAYUVA010000925.1:0-3733 GCA_043754375.1 Candidatus Kuenenia sp.
ATCTGCGCGGCAATCTCGGCTCCCAGACCAAACGCAGCCGGAGTTTCCTCAACAATCAACAACCGGCCAGTCTTCGCGACGGATCGCAGAATGGTTGCCGTGTCCAGAGGTGAAATTGTGCGCGGATCAATCAACTCGACCGAGACATTTTCCTGTTGAAGCATTTCACAGAGTCCGAGCGTCACCGGCACCATTTTCGCCAATGCCACGACCGTGACGTCCGTTCCTTCACGCACGATGGACGCCCTGCCAAATTCAATCTCATAGTCATGTTCCGGTACATGACATTTTGCCGTCAGGATTTCACGATGTTCCAGGAACATCACCGGATCATTGCACCGCAAGGCCCGCAGCATCAGGCCCTTTGCATCATACGCATTCGACGGCATCACCACGCGAAGGCCCGGAACCTGCCCGTAAAGTGCATGATAGCTGCCGGAATGATGCGTCGCAGCGGAATGCCCGATACCGACGCAGCCACGGAGCAGCACGGGCATCTTGAGTCGACCACTGGACATGTACTGCATCTTGGCAATCTGGTTGATGATCTCACCGATGGAATCCAGAATAAAGTCGGCGAACATAAAGTCGATGACCGGGCGAGTCCCCGTCATCGCCGCTCCGCCTGCCAGACCCACGAAGCCGCGTTCGCAGATTGGTGTGTCGCAAAGTCGTTCCGCTCCGTGCAGATCATAGAGTCCCGGAGTCGTACGAAAATTGCCACCACGAATTCCGATGCCTTCACCCATCACGAAGATCTTCGGGTTCCGAGCCATCTCGCCGGCCAGCGCTTCGACCGTGGCCTGCGTAAAGGAAATTTCACGCGGGGGCGAAGGTGCTGCTGGCCGAATGGTGACTGATTCGGGTGTCGGTGCCACACATTCTGCAGAATACACATGCATCGTCGCGGATTCCGCTTCGGGAACCGGACTTTTCTCAGCGAACTCTCGCGCCTCCCGGACAATTCCGAGAACTTCGGCTTCAATCGCATCCATTCTGCCACGCAGGTCCTCCTGAGCTGCGGCCTTGAGTCGGGCGATCGGACAACGTTTTTTCCACGCATCCACCTCTTCGCGGGTTCGATACGTAAAGTCTCCCATTCCTTCCGCATGCGCACGTGTGCGATAGGTTCTGCATTCCATCAGCGTCGCGCCTTGCCCCGACCTCGCTCGAGCCACAGCCTCACCCGCAATCCGAGCGACTTCAACGACGTCGTTGCCATCAACTTCAAATCCCGGAAGCCCATACCCCGCAGCGCGGCCGGCAACGGTCGGCGAACCACTGGAATAGGAAAACGGGACCTCGGTGGCATACTGATTGTTCTCGCAGATGAAGAGAGTTGGTAGTTTCCAGATGCTCGCCATGTTCAGCGCTTCATGGAACGCGCCGTTGTTGACAGCACCATCACCGAAGAATGCGACTGCCACGTTTCCGCTTTTCAACAACTTCGCACTGTAACCACCTCCGCAGGCCTGCAGCATGCAGGGTCCCACAATGCCGCTGGTTCCCATCATTCCGATTTCAGGCGAAAACAAATGCATTGACCCGCCGCGACCTCGTGAACAGCCCGTCACACGACCGAAAAGTTCGGCCATCAGTTCTCGCGGCGGCATGCCCTTGGCCAGCGCATGTCCATGGCCACGATGCGTGCTGAACACCGAATCGGCTTTCGTGAGATGTGAACACACTCCCGTCGCAATCGCTTCCTGCCCGACATACGTATGGCACGCTCCGTGAATGAGTCCCCGTTGATGACAGCGGGCAAGTTCCTCTTCCGTGTGTCGGATGATGAGCATCGTGCGATACAAAGACAGAATCTGGTCATTCGTCATTAACTCATCGTCCTTCCATCAAACTGCTGCACTGTCGCCCCTTGATGCCCGGGCGTTCCACCGGCGTTCATTGCCGTGTTGCCACCGTCCATCGGGATAATCGCTCCTGTAATCCATTGCGATGCATCGGACGCCAACAGCACGGCTAAACCCTGAATATCATTCGGCTGACCCAAACGACCAATCGGAATTCCGTTCAGAAAACGTCCTTCGAGGCTCGGGTCGTCTTTCATGCGGGCCTCGAGGCTCGGGTTCACGACCTGCGCCGGGGTGACGCAGTTGACTCGCACACCACGATGACTCCATTCTGTGCTCAGCTCACGTGTCATCTGAATCACGGCCCCCATCGCCATGCTGTACGCAATATGGCCTCGTCCCAATGCGGTGGTACTTGCGAGCGATCCGATGTTCATGATCGAACCACTTCCCTGAGCCAGCATACGACGTCCAGCTTCCTGACACATGGAGAATCGCCCCACGACCAGATTCTGGAGGACGCGATGCAGATCCGCAATCGTCAGTTCTTCCGGCCGAGCGAGATGACCATCCCCCGCGATGTTTCCCAGAAAATCAACGCGGCCAAACTCCTCATCGACCTGCCGAAAAAGTCCTGCAATCGCATCCGGATCCGACACATCGCAGGCAGATGCCGTCGCGCGACGGCCCAGTTCGCGAATCCGTGCCGCCGTTGCTTCAGCACCTGCGAGATTGCGATCCACCAGCATCACGTTCGCGCCGCACTCTGCCAATGCCAACGCGGTTGCGCGGCCAAGGCCCTGAGCCGCCCCTGACACCACTGCCACTTTTCCACTGAGATCGAAGAGTTTCATATCAGTCCAGAATTATGAATGAAGATTGACCCGTTACCCAAACATCATCGGCAGAACTTTTGTCCAGAACACCAGCAGCGCCATCGCGGCATAAAAGATGCCACAACAGGCGATTCCGACTCGCTGATACCAGCGTGGCCGGATCGGTTCCGGCAGCAGGCGGCAGTTGATCCAGAGAATATGAAACGCCGTAAATGCAAGTGCCACATTGTTCACATTGGCAATCAAAGTTACCATCAATTTTGGTGCGTCTCCGACCAGCAAAAAGACCGTGACCATGACGAACGACCAGACCACGTACAGCGTCAGGATCGAATAGTAGAGATAATGAACCTGGTTGTCTCTCAGCCGCATACGCGCAAAACGACTTCCCGACCACAGGATATCTGTCCAGCGGCGGGCGAAATCATCGACGATCGACATCTGGCTCGGCAGGAAGACCATCAGACCGACAAACAGCGATGCAGTCCAGAGGATCGGCGCCCAACTTCCCAGCGAGGCGGTTTGTCGAATCCCGTCAGCCGCGATCAGCGGCTGGGAATAAGTTATGTTCTGGCCGTACATTGCAGAATTGCGTGCAAACTGAATCGACATCAGGGCCGGCAATGCCATTCCCATAAAGCATCCCGGCACCCAGACCAACAGTTGGTCGGCCAAAATGTATTTCCACCAGCCATTCCAGCGTCGCAGATTTTCCGCCGTGATCGGAAATACTTTCCCGACATGACTCAACGCCACATTGCGACCGCCGACCGCGCTGGCGATTGCACCGACCTGACTTCCCATGCCCCAACCTTTATCGCGTACAAAATTACTGTACGCGGAATTGCTCAGACCGCCGCCGCCAGCGTATCCGGCAAACGCGCCGAGCATCGCGATGTTCCCGAGTGCCAGCACGGGAAGAGTTCCGTTGGACCAGAAATGCGTGAATGCATTGGTGACAGTGTCCTTGCCGTCAACGTCTGTAGTCGGCATGTTGCCGAATTTGACGAATCCGCTGAAGACATCGATCCAGCCTTCCAATCCCACGAAGAACAATCCAAGAAACAGACAGAATCCAAGAACTGTAAA
>JAYUVA010000926.1:0-2823 GCA_043754375.1 Candidatus Kuenenia sp.
CACCGATCACGGCAATCTGTACGGTGCGATTGAGTTCTACAACGGCTGCAAGAAAGGTGGCGTCAAGCCGATCCTGGGATATGAAGCCTATGTGGCACCGGGACGGCGAACTGATCGAAGTGCCAGTCGGCAGAAGGAAGCGTCGTCACATCTGACGTTGCTGGCGATGAATCGCAAGGGATTTGATAACCTCATTCGGTTGTCATCCACGGCCTACCTGGAAGGCTTCTACTACAAGCCCCGCATCGACCGTGAGATACTGGAGGAATGCAACGAAGGCATCATCTGTCTGTCGGGATGTGCATCGTCGGAGCTGTCACGACTGCTGCTGGCTGAGAACAACGACGATGCAAAGCAACTGGTCGAATGGTACGCGCGAGTGTTCGGTGATCGTTTTTACATGGAGATCCAGAACGCTGGTTTTCAGATCCAGAAGGACTGCATGGAACTGACCGTGGACCTTGCCAACCGCGCAGGTCTGCCTCTGGTCGCAACGAACGACGCGCATTATCTTCACAAGGCCGATGCCAAAATTCAGGACGTCATGCTGTGCGTCAACACGCGCACCACGCGCGATGATGAAAAGCGCATGAAGATGGAGCATGACGGCCTGTTCGTCTGCACTCCGGATGAGATGTACGCCTGTTTTCCGGGGCTCGATCATGCGGTGGCCAGGTCGCAGGAGATTGCGGATCGAGTCGATATTCAACTGGGAGACAGGAAGCTGTATCCCGTATTTCGCCCACCGAACCAGCAGACGGATACCGAATACCTCAAAGATCTCTGTCATCAGCGCATGCACGAACGGTACGGGGATGAACTCACGGAACGCCACTGGAAGCGTCTGGAATACGAACTGAGCGTGATCAATTCGAAGGGCTACGCGAGTTACTTCCTGATCGTGTGGGACTTCGTGGAATTCGCTCGAAGAAACGGAATTCCGTGCGGTGCCAGAGGTTCCGCGTGCGGAGCCATCGTGGCGTATCTGTTGAGACTGGGCGATGTCTGTCCGTTGAAATACGACCTGCTGTTTGAGCGATTTCTTGACCCCAGCCGCACAGAACCGCCCGATATCGACATCGACTTTTGCCGTGATCGACGGCAGATGGTCATCGACTATACCAAGCAGAAATATGGCGAACGCAACGTCGCTCAGATCGGCACGTTTGGCACATTAAAAGCGAAGAACGCCATCCGGGACGTCGGTCGTGCGCTCAATGTGCCGTTGCAGCGTGTCAGCGAGCTGGCGAAGATGATTCCCGATACACTGAATATCAAACTTGAAACCGCGCTGACGGAAAGTGCGGATCTGAAAGCGGCGTACGACACGGATCCCGTCGCGCGGGAAGTGCTGACTTTTGCCATCGCTGTAGAAGGTCTGGCACGCAGTGCGGGAACTCACGCGGCTGGCGTCGTGATTGCCGACGTGCCGCTGGATACCGTCCTGCCGCTGCAGACGATTACAGGCAAGGAAGACATCATCACGCAGTGGGACGGCCCGACGGTGGAAAAAGTCGGCCTGCTGAAGATGGACTTTCTGGGATTGCGAAATCTCACGATTCTTGACAAGGCTGTGAATAATGTCACACGCACGCACCGTGATTTCGATTTTGAGTATGTCAAAAAGCATCTGGATGACAAAGAGACCTTCGCTCTGCTGCAGCGTGGGGAAACAAAGGGCGTGTTCCAGCTGGAATCCGGCGGGATGCGGGACCTGCTGACAAAGATGAAGCCCGACTGTTTCGCTGATATTATTGCGACGTCGGCGCTGTATCGTCCCGGCCCGCTGGAAGGCGGGATGGTGATGGAATATGTGGATGTGAAGCACGGCCGCAAGCCGCCGCGCAAAGTGCATCCTGTTGTCGATGAGGTTCTGGCTGAGACCTACGGTGTAATGGTCTACCAGGAACAGGTCATGCGCATTCTGAATCGCGTAGGCAACATCGAATTGTCGAAGTCCTACAAATGCATTAAGGCGATCAGCAAGAAGAGTCAGGAGATTATTTCCAGTTTCCACGAGGAGTACATTGCGGGCGCGGTGTCGAATGGAATTTCCGAGCAGGTGGCGCAGGAGTTGTGGAATCTGATCGTGGCATTCGCGGGTTACGGATTCAACAAGTCGCACTCCACGGCGTACGGTCTGATAGCGTATGAAACGGCGTACCTGAAGGCTCATTTCCCGGTCGAGTTCATGGCCGCGCTGCTCAGCTGCGAAATGGAAAGTACGGAACGCATCAGTGAACACGTTGATGACGCGCGGCGCATGAAAATTGACGTTCTGGGGCCGAACATCAATCAGTCGGATGTCGATTTCAGTGTGCTGGGCAAGAAGATTACGTTTGGCCTTGCGGCGCTGAAGGGCGTGGGGCAGAACGTCGTGCAGGCAGTCGTGGATGAACGGGCGGCGCATGGTCCGTTTAAGGATATTTTCAATCTGACCGAACGTGTCGATTCAAGAGTGCTGACCAAAGGCACGCTCGAAACGCTGATTAAGGCAGGAGCACTGGACTCCCTGCCAGGCACAAGGGCTCAGCAGTCAGCGATTGTCGAGCGGGCGGTCCAGTCGGCGTTGTCGCGACAGAAAGACAAGGCGCGCGGGCAGAAGAGTCTGTTTGGCGGCGATGATGATGATATGGATGATGCTGGCGAGCCGATGGCCATCAGTCTGCCGGATGTTCCGGACTGGACTCCTTCGCAGAAGCTGGCGTGGGAAAAAGAAACGATCGGATTCTATCTGACGTCGCATCCGTTGACGCAGCATGCCCGGCGGATAGAACGGTATGCGGCGAATCACAATTCTGAGCTGGCGGAGATGGAAGACGG
>JAYUVA010000927.1:0-7445 GCA_043754375.1 Candidatus Kuenenia sp.
GTCCCTATTCGCAGCGTTGAAGATATTCGCTTTGGGTTTCTTGATTCAAGAGACGAGTTCGACGATTTTCTTGCCGCTGTGAATGCCGGACGCCATGAAGTCGATACCAGAGATCCGCTGAATGACTGACATTGTTATTGATACGGATGCAGTGTCATTCCTGTTTCGAGGTGACAGCCGTGAGGAATTCTACCTTCCCCATGTTTTGAGTCATCGAAGCGTCATATCGTTCATGACGGTGGCTGAGCTGGAGTTTGGTGTGCTGCGAGCAAACTGGGGCGATGCCCGACGGAAAAGCCTTTCCGATTTCGTCCAGCGGCATATTGTGGTTTTTAATCAGACGATCGACCTGTGCGTTGTTTGGGCTGAATTACGAGTGGAGGCGGAGAGAAAAGGCCGACACCTCAGCAGTTCAGATGCATGGATCGCGGCAACTGCTGTTCTCCTTGACGTCCCGCTGCTCACCCATAACCGCAAGGACTATGAAGCTTTGTCCTCACTGCAGCTGATTTCCTCGGCCCCGCCAGAATAGCGTTTCTGGTCACCGCAAAGGAAAGCCGCTCATTGATCACGATACGCCGTGTGACACTGCTTGCAGGATCGCTGCAGCGACATGAAGGCTGCAGCGGCCCCGGTTTGATCGTTCGCCTGAAGTGACTCATACAGCGCCTGAGCCGTGTTGTCGGATTCGGTCAGCCATTTTCTGAACGTTGCATCGTATTCCGCAGCCTGGGATTTTTCGGACAGTCGGCGGCTGGCCTCGTGCAGACTTTCTTTCAGTTGCAGAGCTTCCTGGAGAGCGCTCAGATCCGGATGATCGGGTGGTGTTTGCCAGTCGGTGGCTGCGCACAGTTTCAGGTTGTCGAAGTTGCGATCGATCCGCGCCATCGCGGCAGGCAGTGATTCCACGTTCGCCACTTCCACGAGTTGCGGCAATTCGGTATCGTCGGGCGGCACGGTGTAATGTTCCACATCCCGCCACAGGCCTTTGTAATCCCGACTGGTCCCGGCGGTCTCCATGATCTTCAATGCTCCGGCAGAATCCACGAGCCCCTTCGCGCGGCAGACGATGGCCGCTGCGGCTGGCCCGCGATGTTTGCCGTGGTGGCAATGGATGTAGAGCGGCACCTTCGACTGTCCCGCAGTGCGGGTCAGCGACAATTGCGATGTGAGCGGAATGGTGTCGTAGCCGAATGGAATGTGGACGTAGCTCATACCGTACTTCTTCGCCCGGTCAGTGTCTGGCGTTGCTCCATCCACGCTGACGATTGTCTGCACACCGAGCGTCTTCAAACTCGCGAACGCCTCGTCACCGACAGGTTCACTGCCTGAAAAAACGTCGTCCGAAAGCTGCATCAGATTGTGCAAACCTGGCATTTCAGGCAGAATTTTCGGCTGAGCTGAGGTTGCGTCCTGCCAGAGGGTAGCAATGACAAGTCCGAAGAGAAGTTTGTACATGGGCGCACGAGGGACCGGTGTCTTGCAGAATACGACAGGAATACTGTGTGAATCAGACTCTGATTTGCGTCCGGTTTGTCTCATAATCGTCAGATTTTTGCCAGGATCTGCCATTCTTCAGCGAACCGCACCCCTGCGAAACAATTTCACGCATCACCGAGGAAGACGATCATCATGCTTTCAGACGAACTCGAACGACTGCAGAAACTGCGCGCCGCAGGCACACTCAGCGAAGAAGAATTCCTCGCCGCAAAGCAGCGTCTGCTTCAAAACCCGGACCCCAATCCGTACTCTTATCCTGGGCCGCAAGGCCAGCCTGCAAATGCCGTCGGCAGAATTCACGGGATGCAGGAACGAACATGGTGCATGTTGATGCATCTGTCTCAGTTGCTGATTTTCGCAGGCGGGATTGGCATCGCCGCTCCGGTCGTGATGTGGGCCGTCAGCAAAGATGACTCCCGCGCGGCCAACCGCCACGGGCTGGTGATCCTCAACTGGTACATCAGTGCCTTGATTTACGGACTGGTTTCCGGAGCGCTGTGCTTCATCGTGATCGGGATCTTTATGCTTCCGGTGCTGGCGGCACTCACGGTGATCTTTCCGATCATCGGTGCGATGAAATGCAACGAAGGCACGCTGTGGAAGTATCCGCTGTCGATTCAGTTCTTCGATCCGGATGCGGCTTGAAACGCACCACTCACGCACTGATTCACGATGCAACGCAAAACGCTATAGTTCGAATAGCGAACTCGCTATCACTACATGTCTACCGCGTGTACCCTGTCATTCCGTCGCCGTACTTTGAACGAGACGTTGTCGCGTAGTGGATCTTCTGAATGCGACGTGGATTGTGGTTTCATTTCTATTCTATAACACAAAGGGGGCGATCTATGGAACTGGGCGTCAATCCCGCTGCAGGAAGGTGCCACAACTGCGTTGATGAAGATCTGGCCAAAGTTCTAATTCGTGGAATGCTTGCCCTTGCCAGTTAATTGATGGTGAATCCTGATGACTCGTCCGCCGAAATTTCAAATTGATGTGAATGAACAGTTTCCGACGCTGCAGAATGCCCCAATCGTGGAAGCCGTGATTCAGTTCAACGCACCGCCGACAAAGACGGTCGAGCCGCAATCACTCCGAAACCTCCTGGAAGAGAAGTGCATCGGGTATGAAATCAGCGATCAGCTCCAGTTTGAAGCAGGCCTCACCGGATCACCGGGCAACATGGAGGTCCGGCAGAAAACTCAATGGGACGGATTCAGGCTGACGTCAGAAGATGGCAAACATATTTGCCAGTGGAAGCGTAATTGTCTGGTGGTCAGCCGTCTCAAACCGTACGTTTCCTGGCCCGAATTTTTGCAGGTCGCCATGCCAATGTGGAATCTATATCGGGAAACTGGCGATCCACAGCTGATCGAGGGAGTCGGCGTCCGGTTTATTTCCCAGATTCCGCTGAAGGACGGCGAGAAACCTTCAACGTTCGTCCAACAGGTTCCGTTGCCTCTGAAAGGCCTTGGCTTGCGTTCTGAGTCCTTCTTCCATCAAGATACCATCCCAATTCGCGGGTATCCCTTCGAAGTGCGTTTGAATCGTGCCATGCAGCCTGCAGCAGAGTCCACCGGCAGTAAGCAACAGTTGATCGTTGATATCGATGTTTCAACAACCATTGCCGTGACGTTGGCTGAACTGAAATCAACACTGGACCAAATGCGTTACATCAAGAACAAAGTGTTTTTTGCCTACATGAAAGACGCTGAGCAGCGTTTCAAATAAGAGGGTGAGTTCATGTCGACCGCAACTTACGGCATCAGCGATGCGGCGAAGATTCTGGAGCAGACGCAACGCAGCATTGAGAAGCGTTGCGAGCTTGCCGTGACACTTTCACGGCATGAGGCATTGGATGCCGTTTGGGAATCATGGCAAGCCACTGAAGAAGGATGGAGAATCCTCGACGATGAGACGGCCATCACGGAGGAAGTGCGTGACACGGCCATTCGGTTGATCGAAGCTCTGCCACTTGGGTTTCCTCAGCCAGCCGTTTCCCGTGAACCTGATGGCCATATTAATCTCGAATGGTATCGCAATCCTCGTCGAGTCATCTCGGTCAGCGTTGGGCCAGCCAATCGACTTCACTGGGCGGCACTCATCGGAAGTGAGTCACCTCGTGGCAACGTTAGATTTATTGACCGCGTTCCGGAATCCATCCTGCGTTACATCGCAAGGGTGTTTCAGGGATGATGGATCCTGATCACATCCCGGATGTAGCCGACAACGAATTGCTCGCCCGATTCATCGTGAACGGTAATGAGAAACGAACTGATGGGAACGTTTCTCACAAGCTGTTTCTGCCATACAAGTGGGTTGAACTTTCGATCAATCGTCATCGGGAAGCAACGATGGAGGAAACCTGGCAAGTTGGATTTGAAGTCGCGACTCAACGAAACAAGCAGCTGTATGGGCTGGCAAACATTCGAGCCAGCATGTGCCGTATTGACAACCTGGACGTGGTCCCGGATCCGATCCTGCCCGGTAATCCGAATCATGCAAACATAACGGGATATCCGCCAGCCAAAGAGGACCAGATGGCGCTCGCAGAGGAACTTGCCGCCTCCATTGAAGGAATATGGATCGAGGCTCCCCAGCAAGACTGCTGAGATGCCCAAATTACTGACCGAGCAGCGATCCTGATCTTGTTGGTTCGCCACAGCCGCAAGTGCCGGTAGGCTGGCAAGCTGGAAGCTTACCCCACTTCATAAGTCACAACACCGTGACGCTGGGCGCGGCTGATGCGGTCGGTGGCGTACAGACCGGCCAGAATGAATTCCACGCATGATGCACGCACGGCCGCGTTGTCTGCCGCGTTCATCTCGAACGCCTTATCCCAGATCGGGGGGACTCGTTTGAGCAACGTTTCGTAGTGCGCACTCGGCAACATGTCTCCGACTTCGATCTTGACACCCTTCGCAAAAATCTGGGCGATCGATTCCAGTCCGTGCTGTTCCACGTACTCCTCGAAGACTGACTTGATGGCTTCGGCAATGACGGCATCCAAAACCTGGCGCTCTGTCATCTGATGACTGCTCATCATGTCCACTTCCAGCTTGCCGAGCGATGAGGAATACAAATGTCCGAGATCGCTGATCCGCGGCACGGCAGGTTTCTCGTTCAGCACACAAGCACGACGTCGTGCGCTGGCGATCATCGTTTGATAGTTGGCAATACTGAATCGCGCGCTGACACCCGAATGCTGATCGATGTAGCGACTCTTGCGCGCCGCACGACTGACTTCTTCGATGATCTGTTTCATGAAAAACGGCACAACGATCGGGAAGTCGCCGTCCAGAGACAGCTCACATTCCTGTTCCATGATCTGAATGCCCGTGTCGCGTTCGGACGGATAGTGCGTCTGAATCAGGCTGCCGATGCGGTCCTTGAGCTGCGGAATCACTTTACCGCTGCGGTTGTACGTGGCCGGATTGGCGGAAAACAGAATCATCACGTCCAGATCAAACTGCACCGGATAACCACGAATCTGCACATCGCGTTCTTCCAGGATATTGAACAGGCCGACCTGAACCAGTTCGTCCAGTTCCGGCAGCTCGTTCATCGCGAACAGTCCGCGATGCATTCGCGGAATGAGCCCGAAGTGTAAGGCGTCTTCGGCTGACATGCTGGTGCCGCCTGCGAGCTTCGCAGGGTCGATTTCGCCGATGATGTCGGCAAATTTCGTTCCCGGTGCCAGTCGTTCGGCGTAACGCTCTTTCCGAGGCCACCAGCGAATCGGAATCTGTTCCGGCGGCAGCTCCGCGATGCAGCGTTTGCCTTCAGACGTGATGGGCTTGTACGGATCTTCGTGAACCGGACAGCCGGGCAGATCCAGATACGGAATCACTTCATCCAGGAATCGCGGCAGCGAGCGCATCATGCGACTTTTGCCTTGGCCTTTTTCGCCCAGAAACAGAATGTCGTGGCCCGCCAGCAATGCGAGACTGATTTCAGGAATCACCGTATTTTCGTAGCCCACGATCCCTGGGAAAAGCTCCGCACCGCTGGCCAGCATTGCCTGGAAATTCGACCGGATCTCTTCTTTCACATTCCGCGACTTCCAGCCGCTGGCCTTGAGTTCGGCAAGATTGGTCGGGCGATTCGTTGAATTCATACGATCTGGATCCGATTCAAAATCAGGACATTGTTAGACTCCACGAGATTGTAGACGTGTCGATGGACTTCGTCATTCGTTTTCTCAGATCGCCGCTGCCGGCACAGATTTCAGCGTGCCCCATATCAACCGGGCTGATTCGACAACAGGAGCCGTCCTTCGATGGGGATGAACCGCGTTGCCGCCTGGATCAGGCTGGCCGCAGTGAGCTTGCGCGCCCCGTACACTTCGACCTCCACACCATGGATGTCCCGGAGTCTTTTGACGACGAGGTCAAAGTCACCATCGCCGGATGCGAGCACCGCGACATCACAATCCCTGGCAAGCTCGATCATGTCGAGAGTGATGCCGACGTCCCAGTCACCTTTCGCCGATCCATCGCTTCTCTGGATGAACGGCTTGAGCTTCACTTCGAAGCCGATGGACTTGAGGATCTGCTGGAACCGGATCTGCTTCGGGTCACCGCGATCAATGGCATACGCGAAGGCATGCACAACTTTTCTGCCGGTGGTGACAGCTTCCCAGAACGCCGCGTAGTTGAAATGACAGCCATGACTCTCTTTCACTGTGTAAAAGATGTTCTGCACGTCTACGAAGACCGCAACGCTCTGCATCAGCCCACTCCATTCTTGTGAAGTGCAGAGCGCCTTCCTGCGAAGGCAATGCGACCCTGCAGGATCCATCACTCGCACAGTCCAGACCAACAAACTGGACATGGCTTGAACCCGGGAATGTGTCAGCCAGACATCTCACCAACATGAACGACATATTCTGATCTAAAAGCAACTTCATGCGACCGCGATCAGAAGGCCACGCTCCCGCTCTGCGGCAAAAGCGAAACAGGTCTGAATGTCTTCCGGCGTGAGGTACGGAAAGTCATTGAGAATCTCGGCAACGGTCATCCCGGCCGCAAGATAAGACAACACATCGTAGACCGTAATTCGCATAGCCCGAATACATGGACGCCCACTGCGCTTGCCTGGTTCGATCGTGATTCGTGTTCGCCATTGTCCGTTCATCCAAATCCCCCATGGTCAGAATTCGGCTAATCCACGCCAACATTTAGTGTATTAGTCGTCCATGATAGCCTCAGTAGGATTCAATTCAAGGAACCACCTGCCATCACGCCAGGATGTCCTGGATCACATGACCGGCCACGTCGGTCAGTCGAAAGCGGCGGCCGTTGTATTTGTAGGTCAGCCGTTCGTGGTCCATGCCCAGCAGATGCAGAATCGTCGCGTGCAGGTCGTTGAGGTGGACTCGGTTTTCAACCGACTTGTACCCGATTTCATCTGAGTTCCCGTAGCTGACTCCGCCTTTGACGCCGCCGCCGGCCAGCCATGCGCAGAAGTGGTGAGGGTTATGGTCGCGGCCCGGTTTGTCTCCCGTTTGCGCGATCGGCAGCCGCCCAAATTCTCCGCACCAGATCACAAGCGTGTCGTCCAGCAGACCGCTCGCCGCCATGTCACTGAGCAGTCCCGCGACCGGCTTATCTGTTTCTCCGGCGAATTGCCTGTGGTTGCCTTCAATGTCGCTGTGGCCGTCCCAGGAGCGCTGATTCTCCATTCCGCCGGAGTAAATCTGTACGAAGCGAACGCCGCGTTCGACCAGGCGTCGAGCCGTCAGGCACTGTCGCGCAAAGTGGTCGCATTGTTCATCACCGATGCCGTACAGATCCTGAATGTGTTTCGGCTCCGTCGCCAGATCCAGTGCTTCCGGCGCTGCCGCCTGCATGCGATAGGCCAGTTCAAAACTTTCAATCCGCGCCGCAAGTTCTGTATCGGCGGCATGCTGTTCCTGATGCAGTCCGTTGAGCTGCTTGAGCAGA
>JAYUVA010000928.1:0-15529 GCA_043754375.1 Candidatus Kuenenia sp.
CAGGTAATTGCGAAATCGCAGTTGAGGCTCAACTCGTTTGGCCGCGAGAAACTGGCCAGCGACATTCTGCTCCGGCAATGGCACAAGCAATCGCGTCAACAGAAACTGCTGAACGACCTCTGCGGCATCATCTTCAGAGATTCCGTATTTCCTGATCAGACAGCCATTCAGCTGTGGCCCGTAGTTTGTGATCAACTGCAGGAGTTTCTCGTCTCGCCGCTCCGGCGTCAGCCCGGCGACTCCCTCCAGCATTGAATGCACGGTCGAATAAAATTGCTCGTGGTTTTCGAATTTCGGCATTTGGATTGACTCCACCAATGAATGACATGATCGTCCTACGGGGTGAGACGAATCTTCGCATTCGATTCTGCGCCGACGAGCCAGGATTCCCGGAATTATTTCCCAGATGCGATTCCCGACAGCAAATCCCGCAGCATTTCACGGCTTACTTGCCTGCAGGCAGGCACACAGACAGGCAACCCAGCTTGCCGGATTGCCTGTGATTTTCCTCAGAAATCAAAAATTTCTTTGGGGTTGATAAAGGACATTGAACTAAACCGCTCCGCAGTGGGCAAGGCGTCGCGTTTTCTGCGGACCACCTGCGTTTGTCAAATGATGATTCGTTCAATCTCGTCCAGGCTGACAGTGTCGCTCGTGCGGTCGTACAGTTTGGTTGTGCGCGCCGACTCGTGGCCAGCGATGCGTTGGGCGTGTTCCAGTGAGCCGCCGCCCAGCAGGTAGCACGTGATCCCTGTGGCACGAAACGTATGGCAACCGATGCGAGTTGAGATGCCCGCCGTGGCGGCGCGGCGTTTGATCATCCGCAATACGTCGATGCGGTGCATGCTGCGTCCCGTCAGCGTCTTCTCTCGTGACACACTGCGGAACAATGGACTTCGGCCTTCGTTCCCGATGGCTGCCGACTCAAGATACTCGTCTATGTAGTCTTCCGCATTGTGATGCGCTGGCACATCATGATGCCTGCCACCTTTCTCCTTAAGACGGAACCACATCCGTCGGCCCTGAGGATAGTAATCAGCCACCGTCATACCGATAACCGCCGACACACGAGCGAAGCTGTAGACCATGACGCTGATCAATGCTCGATCTCGCAGACCGATGATGGTCGATGTGTCAATCGCGTCCAGAAGCTGGCGAGCTTCAGATGCCGTCAGCACCGGGGTCTTCCCGACTTTCACAACATGCTTTGGCCCGCGCACGGAAGCTGCCGGATTGAGCGGCAACACTTGCCCCACAACCAACCAGTCGAACAACCCTCGAATTGCTGAAAGATGTTGTTTGACGGTCGGCGCACTTCGCTGATGCGTGAGTTGTTCGATGTACGCCGCGACGACGAACGGTGACACCGCAGTCAGAGACACGCCACGATGTTCGCACCACGTGCAGAACTGTTTCACAGCATGAGCGTAAACACCTCGAGTACCTGGATTGCGAATTTCTGCCGTGAAGAACTCGATGAACCTTTGCTGTGCGTTGTGGCCAGCAACCTGAATCAAAGCTGGAAGTGCGGGAGTTCCTTTTAATACCAGTTCCGTGCTGGAATCACACGACTGATTCATGTCGATTTGTTGCGGGAATTGGATTTTGCGCATGGCTCATCATGCCACATCTTTAGTGTTTCCAAAAGGACATTTTGATACGCCGTTCAGATCATCGCATGGTTTGTCTTGACGTGTCACCGAAAGGACACAGCGGCGGGGATTCCACGAATGATTTAGTCGGAATTCGGCATGGATTACGGCATGGACTTGAATCCCCGATTATTGATGCGATGGAAACTTATCCAGTTCATTTGGTCGAGTGTGACCGTACTTTGGAACCGTTCGTTTTCCTGAGCGTGGAGGTTCTAAAATGTTTGAGCGACTCTTTCGGTTTCCACATGCGTTGCAGCCACATCTGAACGGCCCACTGGCCGAGGAACGCAGACGTTTTCTGTGTCATCGCGAGGATGAGGGAATTGGCCGAAACGGACTGCGAGTCCTGGCGTACTATCTGTTGGCGTCCACAGATTATCTCCGGTTGGCTGATCGCAATGGTGAGATCATTGCGCGCGAAGAAGTGGAACAGAAGGCTGAGCTTTGGGCCGCACGAGTTTCTGCATCGCCAAATATCAAGAAGATTGCGGGTCGACGTTCTTCGCGAATTGAGTTTTTACGCCATGTCTGCGCGTGGCTGAAATTCATGGGGCGACTGCAAACGCCTGCGCCCTCACCAAGTCGTTTTGCTGATCAACTCGCCGAATTCGCAAGGTTCCTGCTGCAGGAGAAAGGCTTGAACCTGCGGACTGTAAAGGACCGCTGCAATACCGTTGGGCGATTTCTCGAGGGAGTCACAGCGAATGACAGTCCGCTCCACGGTGTGACCGTTTCTCAGATCGATGCAGCCCTTGTCGAACAGATTACACAGGGCGTCTACGCACGCTCTACCGTGCAGGATTTGGCTTGCGAACTGCGTTCCTTCTTTGCTTATGCAGAAACTCAGCGCTGGTGTCAAAGCGGCTTGGCATCAAGCATCAGGGGGCCTCGCGTCTATTCACAGGAATCCATTCCCGCCGGTCCAGCATGGAATGATGTCCAACGACTGTTTGCAATAGTTGAAGGAGATCAGCCTGCCCAAATTCGTGACCGGGCGGTGTTGATGCTATTGGCCATCTACGGATTTCGCGGTGGCGAAGTTCGTGCTCTGCGATTGCAGGATTTCAATTGGGATCAAGAACGGCTGACAGTGCCGCGTGGTAAAACGCAGTCCACCCACATCTATCCGTTGACCCGGCAGGTTGGCGATGCTGTTCTCCGTTATCTCCAGAAGGCACGCCCGAGCTCAGTCCATCGAGAAGTCTTTCTGACCGTTCGCCCGCCCTTTCGTCCATTGGGATATGGCGCAATAGGGGCAATCGCATCTCGCCGCTGGCACGCTCTGGGCCTTGAATTGCCACATTATGGCTCACATAGTTTGAGGCATGCCTGTGCCACTCACCTGCTGCAACAAGGACTGTCGCTGAAGGAGATCGGCGATCATCTTGGACACAGGCATCCCGACACGACTCGGATCTATGCCAAAGTGGATCTCACTGCACTGCGGCAGGTCGCCGATTTCGATCTGGGAGGGGTGCTATGACTTCTATGAATCTGGCCGAACTTATCGAACTCTACATCACATACCGTCAAACACTCGGTGACCGATGTGTCAACATTGCATTCATCCTTCGCGCGTTTGCACGATCCATTGGGACCAGGGTGTCGGTTTGCGAAGTACAAACCCAGCAGATCGCTACTTTTCTTGCAGGAGCTGCCGCCCTGACAAACACATGGCACACCAAGTACTCAGCGCTCAATGGCTTCTTTTGCTACGCAAAAAGTCGCAAGCATATCAACAACACTCCGATGCCAGAGAAACTGGTGAAACACGTTCCCTCATTGGTCCCCTACATATACTCGCATGAGGAACTGCATCGACTTCTGGAAACGGTCAACTGCTACCAGCGCGGAGTGAGTTCCTTTGCCCCGCTCACGTTTCGCACCATCCTGCTGCTGCTCTACGGCACCGGCCTGCGTGATGGCGAGATCATCCGACTCAACTGGGCGGATGTTGACTTCAAGGAATCTCTGCTTGTCATTCGCCTGACAAAGTTTCACAAATCGAGACTTGTCCCGTTCGGGCCGCAATTGCTTCAGGCACTGACGGAGTATGTCAGCAAACGTACCGCGCCCACTCCTGTACCTGGCAAAGAGCTGCCTTTCTTCACCACGTTGCGAGGAACCCGCGTGGTCCTGAATACGCTTCAGGCCCACTTCCGGCGGCTTCGCGCAGTGTCGGATATTCGCCGATCCGATGGAGCAAGCTACCAGCCACGTTTGCATGATCTGCGGCATACGTTCGCCGTCCACCGTTTGACGTCGTGGTATCGGCAGGGGAAGGACGTACAGAGGCTGGTCTACCATCTTTCGGTTTATCTGGGGCATGCCCACCTCGTGGATACGCAAATTTATCTCAGTATGACTCCCGGCTTGCTGCAGGAAGCGAATGCCCGATTCGAATGCTATTCCCAAACCAATCCATCTGGAGATCAACCATGAAGAATTCAGCAAAAAACTCGGCGTTGCTTGGCTCATGGGTACGACGCTTCCTCCTCGAACATCTCGTTGGAGAACGCAATCTTGCCCGCAATACGCAGCAAAGTTACCGCGATGCACTCCGCCTGCTCTTGCCCTTTTCTGCAAGTCGGCTCTGCAAACCGATCGACCAGCTAAACGTCGAGGATCTCTCGGCTGATCACATTCGAGAGTTTCTGCAGGACATAGAAGTTCAACGAGGATGCGGCGTGGCGACACGCAACCAGCGATTGGCAGCTATTCACACGTTGGCGCATTTCATCGGCGTGCGGAGTCCGGAACACGTTCAATGGTGTGGGGAGATTCGAGCTATCCTCGTCAAGAAAGCGCCACAATCACTGATGACCTACCTGGAGAAGTCTGAGATGGACGCATTATTGGAATCGCCGGATCAGACTACGAAGCTCGGCTGCCGCGATCATGCTCTGTTACTATTCCTCTACAACACCGGCGCGCGGGCCGATGAAGTGGCTCACGTACGGATCGGAGATCTCGACCTGGGGCATACGCCCAAACGTGACCTGTCATCCGTGCTGATTCATGGCAAGGGAAACAAGCCGCGTCGCTGTCCACTTTGGACCAGGACAGTAAGCGAATTGTCCTCTTTGGTGAGCAGTCGAGATGCGACAGAGAATGTCTTCCTGAACCGCACAGGACAACCATTAACGCGATTCGGCATTTACACGTTAGTGGAAAGATACGCAGCGAAAATCTCGCTCCAAATGCCCTCCCTGGCAAAGAAAAACGTCAGTCCACACGTCATCCGCCATACCACAGCCACGCACCTCCTTCGAGCGGGCGTGGACATCAATACCATTCGCGCCTGGCTGGGCCACGTCTCTATCGCAACGACGAACGTTTACGCTGAAGTCGATCTGGAAATGAAGAGCAAGGCTTTGGCAAAATGCGAACTCAAGGACGACAAGCCCCACACACCGTGGCGGGACGATAAGGGATTGATGGAGTTCCTCAGAACCCTGTAACGGTCAATTCGTTATGTGGCGTAGAAACAATAAATCCGCAGCAAACTCCAGGGAGGACAACCTCAACGCCACATAACGGCGGTAGCCACATAAACACGATTATGTGGTCCACCACATAAGCGTGTTGCGACAATCACCGACCTGCTCAATCAGGGAGTCCCGCTGGAGGATGTTCAAAATCTCGCAGGCCACGCCGATCCCAGAACCACCAGACTCTACGATCGCCGTCACAAGTTCATCACACGAAACATTGTCGAGCGAATCTCGATCTGAATTGCAGCGAGAGGTCAGACACTCCGCAGACGACAGAGTTCGTTGTCAAACTGCATAACCGTCGATGTGCGACAGCGGCACCCGAATCAAATGTGGCAGCACACTCGCGATGACGGCCAACGACAGTCGTTCTCTTAATCCAATCCATTTGCGGGCGTTTCCCTTCGGGTCCGGCAGTTCCGAGCTACACATTCGCTCGGTCCGGCAAACCGGACTGCTTCGCACCCTGCACATCCCTAACGCGAACAACGGAATGGAAAACGGCCTGAAGCTTCGTCGTGAAACTTCAGGCCGCGGGCATTGATGCGGTTCATGGTTGACGGGCCTCAGGTTTTTTTGTCTCGGCCTTGGGTGGCCGAGTTGGCTCCGGCTGGGGTTTGCTGGGTTTGTGAGGTTGATTACTTCCGCCGTTGGCCATAGTTGAACTGCCTTTCTGCCTGAACTCCACAGATGACTATGGGTTACGGTAACTCATAGTGTGTAGACGCATAGTCTGCATTCGCTCAGGCTATATGTCAACTGAGTTTTCCGGGATTCTTTGGCAGTGATGGGCAAAAACCAATGAAGGACATTCGAAAAGTATTCGGCGATCGAATAAAGGAAATTCGTTTGGGAAAAGGCGTCTCACAGGAGGCACTGGCGGCGGCGGCTGATCTGCATCGAACCTATGTCAGCAGCGTGGAACGTGGTGAACGCAATGTTTCCATCGTCAATATCGCTCGGCTGGCCGATGCGCTGAAAGTACCAATCCGCGAATTCTTCCCCGGCAAATAGCCGTCTTCGGCAACGACTCAATTCAGCGATGGTTAACTTTGGACGGATCAGGCAAAAACAATCTTCCTGTACGCGGGTAGAATTTTCCGAACGTGTCGCGCGAGGTCAGGAAGAAGACGCGGGAAGTAAACAAACAATTACCCCAGTGCGCGCATCCAAGCGGCTGAAAACGCGGGCGACGAATGTACTGCTCCCACCTGGTGGCTGCATGCCGATTCGACGGCAGATCCAGCTGATGGCCGTGGCCACGAACATGTTCGAGTGATACTGGTAGTGCCAAAAGTAGATTTCGATCAGCATGTTGAATGCGTCCACTCTGCCCGGGAGTTCGCTGACTTCAGGTTCGTCGGATTTAGCGGACTTCTTAGCGCCGCCTTCGAACAGGTGTTCTGCGCCTTCCAGCAATTGACGCTTCCGCTGAATCGTTTCATTATACGTTGTCCGTACGCAAATTGCTACTGGCACGTTCAGATCGGCGGCAGGTGCTGGCGAAGTGCGAGAGTCACGTTTTTCATAGCGTGAAATCGCTTCACCACTTTCCAAGCCCGCACTAATTGTCAAGGCTGCCTGACGCACCGATGGAATATGTTTTTGTGCAGTCCGGATTGCAAGATTTGCCCAATTGACAAAACGGAGCTGCACCGGACAATCACGAAAGCTTCGTCCAGCCCACTGGTGTGATAGTGCGCATGATAGCGCATCGTGTGCGTTCCGCCGATCCAACTCATGAAACGGCTCATTTCGCCATCGACCAAGGGCTGAAGAACCAAGTGGTAATGATTGGAAATCAACTGATAGCTGTACAACTCGATTTGATGGATCTCCAGACCTTCATGCAGAATTCGTTCAAACGCGGCGAATTCTGCTTCCTTGAGAAAAATATCGGCTCGCAGATTGCCACGATTGAGGGCATGATAAAGTCCGCCTGCTTCGTCGGCTCGGGGGGCTCTCGGCATGTGATATCGCTCCTTGAAAAGCAGAATCATTGCCCCAGCGTGCCAAACACACAATCAAAGACGCCTGACCCCTTTGATCTGTCTTCAACCCGATATCGCCACGGCTCAGGACTGCTGCCAAATCGACTCGGACGACGAGAATGCCCTGCGAACCGAACGGATGCTCATGGCTCGGTTGTGGCAACGGATTGTGGCTGCGGCCTCCATGGACTTTGGACGATCGACGCTGGAACGAAACCACTTCCGGAAATTCAGCACGCAATCAGCTACTCCATAGGCGGTGAACTCTTCCTGCAAACGACCTACGTCACACCAACCTCGCTCTTTAATCCCCACAGATCGCGAATCCGCACTCATGTCGTCATTCTTTGTGGTTGCGAGGCTCGGAGCGGCGCGAGTGACTTTCTGCAACTTCGAGTTCACTTTTATCAAGCATGAAGTCAGATATTTAGAATGCCGTCGTAAATGCAGCCGTCAGTTTCATCGTACTGGCATCGTATGCATCCATAGAGAACCCCCCATCGGATGCAATCCATACGACCAGCTTGTCTCCTTGGAGTGTCGGATATGCCACCACCATTTCCATAGCCGTATCAGCGAGTTGCCGTTTGACGATCACATCTGGATCGCTCAGATTCTCGGCCTTTCTCCTCCACATGCGCACCATGCATGAACCCATATCCTGATACGAAACAAGGAAGATTTGTTCGTCGGTTACGACAGCAGCCATTCTGGCATAATCGTACAATTCGATGTCAATCTGAAGCCCTCGATCCGGTATCGTCAGCTTTGCTCGTCCCATCCCAATCGGCGACAGCTCTAGCTTCTCATCCCCTGTAATCAATACGCCGCTCAACCCAGAGCTAATATAACCGGTATCAGAAAGCGGATGCCCGGCGTGAGACTTGCGCAGATACGCGACATCGACAGGCGGAGTATTCCAGATGACGATTGGAAGTGGTTCGTCTACAGGTAGCATTGGATGATACGCAGAAAAGAAGTACGTCTTTTCAAGTGACTCTTCCCACATACGAGGTGGTTCAACACGTAGCCTCCCTTCAAGCCGTCCAAGGAATCGACCGAGTCGAGCGCGACGCTCTTCGCGATAGTCCTCTACAAGATGACAAAATCCGAGTACGTTTGCTGCCTGCTGCCAGGAAGCTCGAAGTGCTAATGAGTGATTTGGATGACGACTCAGTACCATGAGCCGATCCTCGTTGTCAGGATTCGCAAACAGTGACTTACTCGCTTCTCGCCATTTGTCGACATCATTGCCCGATTCACACGCCGCAATATAGGAATCTACGGCGGCGTTATCCGGCAATTCATCGCCAAGTGTCGAAATGGACAGAGCTACGACAGTCACTGCGAAGATGAATCGTGAACGCCAATCACATTGCAAAATGGTTTGCATATTGTTCTGAAATTCCCTGGCTGTTGACAGGCACAAGAACAGACGTATCAAACAGGGGACATGAGAAACCTTCTGAGTTATTCGATGTCAATCTCAATCGAGTCGCTCTGAGACGCACCTGCATCCTGCGTGTTGCAATCCTGACAGCAATCCCAAGTTACGCCAAACGCCCGATGTGCAACGCCCTCTTGCCGATTGTTATTCGTCCACCATGTCGGACCGTCTCCAGAGAACGGGAATCCCTTTAGGCTTCCAGATCCAGTAGCACACTTACTGCCTTTACCGACGGCCACGGACATATGTCGCTCAAGCCGTCTCAACTGGTCATCGGTCAGGTGAGGATCATTTATCGTGTTATCTAACTTATTCCTGCGTTTGCAGAATAGAGCAATCGAAGACGACTGTCTGTAGAAACCCCAGGACTCAAGGGCTGGAGTGTAGTAAGCGTGATCTGTGAATGCATTGCCAGTCTGTTCAACTTGTCCTTCTGGTACCGTGCCACTTTGTCCCTTAGTCACTTGCCACGTTTCGTAATACTTGAATGTGTTCGGGTTTCCCGGCTTTGGTTGCTTATTGTCACGCACCTCCTTCTTGCTCGCGCATCTAGTTGACTGGCACTTCACCTCCACACGCTGGATCAATAATCCATCACATGGCCAACCATTAGCACTCGTTGGACTAAACAGCCAATAAGCGTCGGACCTGACGCTACAGGGTCTTTCGGAGAGGTTGACCGAACCTGTTTGCTGGACGGTAATTAGCCCGGACGGATCGTTACTTTGAATGATCAGGTGCGGAATAAATCGATTCACGCCGTCCAGGAACTCTAATGGATCGACGCTGAACCATCTCGCAATTGTCGGCTGATACATTCTTGCTCTGACGTAGACTCCAGTGTTGCCAGTCTGATATCCCTGCCGACCAACAAACTGATACGGCGTCACGGTGCTTCCGGTTGAAGCAATCACATTTCCCCAGGCGTCGTATTCTTTGGTGTCGGTGATGTTGCCGGAGTCGTCAGTGAGTGAGACGGTGTCGCCTCGGCCGTCGTAGTGGTAGTAGCTGGTGACGCCGCTCCGGTTTTGGGATAGCAGGTTGCCGTAGAGACCCGGCTCGTGCGAATACGATGCCGACAACACGCCGTCTTCGTACTCTTCAATCACATTGTCGCTGAGTTCATCCCAAACGTACTCGATTTCCGGCATGGTTCATTTCCTTTTCACGCGACGGTTGTTGGCGTTGTAAGTCATTGTCACTCGACTGCCATCTGGCATCCGGAACAGTGTCGGCTGGCTCTCGAAGTTCGATGTCGTTGTGGTTCGAGATCCAGCAGGTTCTCGAACAATCTGCTGGTTGCCGTTGGCGTCAAACGAATAGGTTGTTCTGCCAGCGGCGACCGCTGAGTACTTGATTTGGTTCGCGTTGTCGTAAACTGCTGTTGTGCGTGTGTCACCCGCGATCAGCATGTCGTTTCTACTACTCCAAGTCCACGCGACGCCGAGCCTGGATGACGCATTTCGTTGAATTGTCCTTACGGTGCAGACAAAACACGCGAAAGCCTGCCAATCTCGATCCATTGACCCCCTCAACAACTTCATATTCCAACTCGTAGAACAAATCTTTGCCATCTCCATCCGTATTAATCGTGACTACGAATGGTTGGCCTTTGCCATCACCGTGAATCTTGTCGAAATCGGTCCCCGAACTACCACTAATTTGCAAAGGATCAACATCGAGTCGCTGAAGAAATTCGTCATATGAACGTTCATTGATGCACGAATGAATGAGCAACCCCAAAACTTCATCGCATTTGGAAAGCCGATTGGATCTTTCATAAGCGCCACCTGCAATGGCCCCAACGGCAACGCAAAGCATCGATACAAAAATGACTCGCAGATGTCTGATATGCTGAGTCTTCATGGCTCACCAAACGCGATCACTCGATCAGCGGCGCATTTGCAGCAAAGCCAATCAACTGTGAGGAAGCGATCGACAGACGAATTCGATGCTGCTTCCGCTTCCACCGGATCGGATTTCCAAAACTCCGGTTCTTCCGGTCCAGTTGAGACCAAGTCGAGGGCCCTGCCACGGCACTTTTTCCCATGTACAAGCCGCGGCTTCCAAAGGCCCGGATTCACAACTGTACCAAGGTTGCCGGTCCCAACTCCACCTGCGCTCGGATGGTTTTTGTCCTCGCAATAGAACCGAACTTCCCCCGTTTGTGAATTGTATCCACATGTGTTGAGCATTGTCTGGCCGCTTGCCCTATCCCAATATGGGGCAACATCTCCTGTCTTGGGGCTTCGCGGAACTGTCTCCCCGACAGCTACTCTCCAAGCTTCAAAATAGACTGTGTCCACCTCGGTCTGGTATTGTTTGAACTCCGCACAAGGACATTCGACCGCGTCACATCGTATCTGCACTTTTTGGACAATGTAGCCATTGCATGGTGCCGGATCGTCCAGCTGGATATCCCAATAAATGCGAGCTTCTTCGCCACATTTGAGTTCGAATTTCGCTGACTGCCGTCGGATCACTAACAAACCGGAAGGGTCACTTCCGTTCGGCGTGAAATATGGCAAATACCGATTTGTACCGTCGAAAAATCCGATTGGATCGACACTTTCCCACCGCGCAACGATCGGCTGAAACATTCTGGCCCTGATATACACGCCAGAATAGCCTGTCTGATAGCCATGCTGTCCTCCGAACTGATACGGCGTCACGGTGCTCCCCGTGGACGCGATGACATTTCCCCAAGCATCATATTCTTTAGTGTCGGTGACGTTTCCGGAGTCGTCGGTGAGAGCGACAGTGTCGCCTCGGCCGTCGTAGTGGTAGTAGCTGGTGACGCCGCTTCGGTTTTGAGATAGCAAGTTACCGTAGAGACCCGGCTCATGCGTGTACGACGCCGACAGCACGCCGTCTTCGTACTCTTCAATCACATTGTCGCTGAGTTCGTCCCAGACGTATTCAATTTCCGGCATGGATCATTTCCTCTTCACGCGGCGGTTGTTGGCGTTGTACGTCATGGTGACTCGACTGCCGTCTGGCATCCGGAACAGCGTCGGCTGGTTCTCGTAGTTCCATGTCGTTGTGGTGCGAGCCCCTGCTGGTTCTCGCACAATCTGCTGATTGCCGTTGGCATCAAACGTGTAGGTTGTTCTTCCAGCAGCCGCAGTTGAATATTTGATCTGGTTCGCATTGTCGTAAACCGTTGTGGTGCGAGTCCCGCTTTCATTCAGCACAAGTCGGTTCCCAACAGTGTCATACGCAAACGTATTTGCATACGCACTGGCTCCACTGGCCAGTGTCGCGCCAATGCGATTGCCGACATTATCAGTGCGGTAGTCGAAGGAGCTAATCGTCGAGCTATCAGCCTTCTTATCCTGGACCTTTGTCAGATTACTGGCCGCATCGTAGGTCCACGACGTGCGACTTCCGTCTGTTGCTTTTTGTTGTGTTCGTCGGCCCGCATCGTCGTACGTTAAAGATGTACGTTTTGCGTTACCGTTAATCTGCGATGTCAGTTGATTGGCGGCATCGTACGTCGATGTGGTGCGACCGTTTGCTGAATTCGTCGTTCGCCGATTCCCCACGGCGTCAAGTGTATTCGTGATGCGTTTGCTGTTCGGGAGTGCAGCAGCGGTCGTCTGTCCGACCGCGTCATACACATTTGTGTACCGCCCGGTGCTGTCGGCCATCACGGTTCGGTTGCCGACCGTGTCGTAACCGGTATGAGTAAAATCGCAGCAGAGAATTTTTGGCTCGCTCGGGCCTTCCAACAAAGGCAACGTTGCCTTCTCTGTCGCCTGCCGTCGGTCGCCATTGAATTGAGCGACCGACGGCCGGCTCCGACGAAGGCAACTCCGCCGATCCTTGTTTCCACAGTGTTTGGTCACTGTGAAACGCCGTTGCGGAAAAGCTATCGCGACCATGACATCACTTTTGCTAAAACTTCAGATACCGGGTGTTGGCGGAAACGCCGGCCTGGTTGTTGGTTTCCATCTTTTTCAGAACAGAAAGTCGTGAAGTAATCTTCCGTTCAGGTGCAAACCTGAACGGGGGCCGGACGTTTTCAGGGGCTGCTCGATACACCTACTGAGCTTCGAGCTCGCTGTCGTAACTGAGCCCCTTTCCGGTCCACCCGGTTGAGCTTCGAGCTCGAAGAGGTAATTGCCGTCTTGCCCATTTCTCGCAGTCAATTGACGAAAGCAAATGCGATCTCAACGGAATCATGCTTTCGGAAACTGATGCGATCCAGCCTGCTGATCCGCATCCGGTTTCCCGGAGTCGTTTCAACAAGCTGCCCAACAACGATTGCCCCACGAACTTTCCAGGAGAATTCTAACACATGGCTCATTCATCCACACCAGCGCAATCGCCGCAGAAACGCCGATCGCCAAAGAATCCGCCCGCATCATCGCAGGCCACACCCGAACCCGCAGACGTGACGATCGACGTACAAAAGGCAACGACGGATGCTGCGGCTCCTCCAGTGCGGTTTGTGGGGCTGGATGTTCACAAGAAGCAGATCACGTACTGCATTCTGGATCGTGACGGTGCCACGATTCGCGAAGGCGAAATCGTGCTGACTCGCGAACGTCTGGCGGACTTTGCCAGCAGGGTTCTGCAGCCTGGAGATCACGTCGCGCTGGAATCCACCACGAACTGCTGGGCCGTCGTGGATGTTCTGCAGCAGCATGGGTTGCAAGTCGTGGTCTCGAATCCGATGGCCACGAAAGCCATCGCGCAGTCAAAGATCAAGACGGACAAAGTCGATGCGAAAGTGCTCGCTCAGTTACTGCGCTGTGACTTCCTGCCAACGGTGTGGCAACCGGACACAGCCACTCGAATGCGCCGCCAGTTGTCCGGTCGTCGCGCGTCGCTGGTCGGCCAGCGGACTCAATTGCAGAACCGTATTCACAGCGTGCTGGCAATGCGATTGATCATTCCTCCTGCCGGCCTTGCCTTATTCGGCACGCATGGTTTGGCATGGCTGAAGACACTGTCGAAAGACTCGATCGACGCGGATGGCTTGATGATGATCGAAAGTGATCTTCGGCTGCTGGAGCCAGTGCAGATGGAGATAGACAAGTTCGATCAGATCAGCGACTGGCTGGTTTGGCATGGGAAGACGAACGTGTGAAACTGCTGATGACAATCCCCGGTGTGAGCATTGTCGTGGGCCAGGCCGTGGTGGCTGCCTTTGGAGACATCACACGCTTCAAGTCAGGCGATGCGGCCGCAAGTTATCTTGGGCTGACACCATCGACGCGACAGTCCGCGACGTCCGTGTATCATGGCCCGATTACGAAACACGGAAACTCGACAGCCCGCTATATGCTGGTCCAGGCAGCTCAGCAATACTCGCGTCAGGCAGGTCCGCTCGGCCATTTCTTTCAGCGTATCAAACGCCGTAAGAACCACAACGTGGCGGTGGTTGCTACGGCGCGAAAGCTGGCGGTGATTGCCTGGAGAATTCTGACAGCTGGTGAACCGTACCGCTACGCACAGCCGGCCGCCACGGCTAAGAAACTGGCCTCGTTGCGAATCGCCGCTGGCGGTGAGAAACGCCGGGGAGGCAGCCCGCGCGGTGTGAAGGCCGCCGCCAAATTGCCGGGCGGCAGTAAGACCATCCGATCGCTGGATGACACGTATCAGAACGAAGGTCTGCCCACGCGGTCGCCGCTGCCACCGGGAGAACTTCGCCACCTGGCAAACACCAACACACTTCAGTTCGCTGAGAAAATCAGCGGCTCGCAGGTGATTCCCCGAAAACCCAAAACCGGCGATCAAACACACAAAAACACAGGTCGGCAGCCCGAAATTTCACAATCCGAAAAATAATTTCCAGCCGACCCTTTACAGAGGTAGCTGAGCGTCGCCCGGCTGCCGTCCGAATATTTTCGATTTGTCAGCTGACCGACCGTACTGTACACAAAGCTCGTGCGATTGCCCCGGGCGTCAATTCGCAGATTCTGCTGTCCGGCTGCGTCGTAGGCCGATGTCGTGCGGCGATCCAGCGGATCAATCAGCTGCGTCTGGGCGCCTGTGCTGTCATACGTGAAGCTGTGCCGGTTCCCGCGTGCATCCACCAGTGCCGCCGTTTGCCCGACCACGTTGAATACTGTGGTCGTGCGACCGCCGTTGGCGTTGATTTCGACGTTGCGTCTGCCAAGAGCGTCGTACACGCTGCTCACGCGGTTCCCGTTGGCATTGATCGTCGCCAGCGACTGGCTGGCGGTATTGTAAACCGTCGTTGTGCGAAATCCGAGCGGATTGATACCGGCCACGACGCGGGCCGCTGTGTCGTACACTGTGGTGTTGCGATTTCCCAGTGGGTCTTTGCTGGCCACAGGCTGACTGACGCCATTAAAGATCGTCGACCAGCGCTTGCCCAGGGGGTTGATACTGGCGGCGGCGCGCCCTTTGGTATCGTACACTGTCGTCGAGCGATTGCCCTTCGCATCCACCGACGCCACGCCGCGCCCGCCTGCGTCGTAGATGCTGGTCGAGCGATTTCCCAGAGCATTGATCGAAGCCACCGTCTGGCCGTCCGCGTTGTAGGTCGTCGTGGAACGGGCTCCTTTGGCATTCACGCTGGCAATTGTTTGTCCGGCGACGTTGTACACCGAGGTGCTGCGACTGCCTGCAGGATTGATCGAGGCGATGACCGCACTGTTCTTGTTGTAGACAGACGTTGCCCGTCTGCCGAGCGGGTCTACCGAGGCGATCGTACGATTTGCCAGATCGTACACCGTTGTCCAGCGGCTGCCCTTCGGATTGATCGACGCCACACCTCGCCCAGCGACGTCGTAGACCTGTGTCGAGCGATAGCCTGCCGCATTGATACTCGCCACGGCCTGATTTGCGACGTTGTACACCGTGGTGGATCGCTGATTCAGGGCGTTGACACTGGCAATCGTCCGATTTGCCGCATCGTAAACCGTGGTCGAGCGTTTTCCCAACGGATCAATACTGCCGATCGTCCGA
>JAYUVA010000929.1:0-3194 GCA_043754375.1 Candidatus Kuenenia sp.
CTGTTGATTGAGGTTTTCCTGAGCCTGCAGGTCACGCGCCAGCATGAAACTGTAAAGCTGTTCCGTGCCGCCGAGTTCCACGTCGGAACGAATCTTGACACTGTCCCATGCCTGCATCACGGGATAGAGACATTCGTGCAGGAAAATGGCCTTCTCTTCGCGATACCGTTTAGCGAAGTCGTCGCGCGTGAGCAACTGAGCCACCGTGACTCGCCCGCAGAGTGACAGGACATGCGCAAATGACATGGTACTGAACCAGTCACCATTTCGATGCAGTTCGGCGCGGGACATATCGACCACTTTGCCGACCTGAGTCAGATAGGTCGCGGCGTTGATTTCCACTTCCGCTTCGGTCAGCCGTTTGCTTCGCGCTTCATCACGTCCGCTGGGATCGCCCACCAGCGCGGTGTAGTTGCCAATGATAATGACGGCTTGATGTCCCAACTCCTGAAACTGCCGCATCTTGCGCAGCGGCACCGTGTGTCCAAGATGAACGTCGATGCCGGTCGGGTCGATCCCGTACTTGACTCGCAGCGGTGTGCCCGTATCTTTGCTGTGCTGCAGCTTCCTGCGAAGTTCTTCCTGAGGCACGATTTTTTCAATGCCGCGCGTGATGATCTGGAGCTGTTGGTCAACGGATGGAAAAGACATGGACATCAATAAGTCGCCGAAACCAGAGGAAACCTGAACACGCAGCCTCGCGAATCTGATGCTGCAACGGCGGAAGCGTAATGGCAACGCAGGCGGATGTCCAAACAACCGACGTTTTCATCGCGACGAAATTACGTCGATCTGAGAACCAACGGGCACATTGGGCCACAGACGCCCCACTTGTTCAATGCGGATCGCTGCCAGAGTGTCGCCGGTTTGTCCGGTCAGGTCAGCGACCATCGGAATATCCACAACCTGACCTTTGAATCCTTCGTTGCCAGGAAATTGCAGTTCGACTTCCTGCCCCGGTCGCATCTCGTGGACTCGTCTCGTCGGCAAATACGCCATGACGTAACGCCGATCGGTGTGCAGGATGCGGAGCATGACTTCACCCGCCTGCATATCGTCACCTTCACGGTAACGCACTTGCCCTACTGTGCCGTAGACTGGAGACGTGACGTTGACTTCGCGACTGACAGATTTCATGGTCTCCAACTGTTTGGCGGCCTCCGCGTACTGAGCCTGAATCGTGGTCGCACCCATGGCTTCGTTGACGGTCGCCGGTAATGTGGTGCGCACGGCTTCAAGGCGCGACTGCTCCGAACGCAGCGTCTGCAGGTCTGGATCAGCCGGAGTAATCGCTTCGGAATCTGATACCATAGAATTGTTTGGCAACTGAGCAATCCGCACGGGTTCCGGCAATTCAGGAACGTGTGCGGGTTCGGAGACCGCTGACGACTGGCCACTGGCTCCGCTGAAGAAAATAATTCCGCCTGCTCGACCACGAGGCGTGGAATTCAGCGGAGCAGCATTGCTGGACGAAACGCTGCGAACCGGTACTCCATCCTGCAAGCGGTCCGGTTTGCCGTCAGGAACGCGGTTCGCAGTCCTGCCGTCAAGTTCTCGCAGAGCCACGCGCTGACGAACATTGGAAAGTTCGCGATTCAAGTCGCGAGTCCGCCATTCCAATTCTATTGCCGCCTGCGCTTCGACGCGTTTGACTTCTCGTTCAAGGTCGCGCACAAGGTGCTCCTGTGCTTCAATGAATGCCAGGTGTTCAAGTTTTTCCAGTGTTAGTAAAGGCTGACCAGAGAAAACTTCTTCGCCAGCTTTAATCTGGACACTCGTTAACCGTGATGCCGCAGGAACACGAATCGTCGTAATGTCGGCTGAAAGAATTCCGGTCAACGGCTCATTATGACGTCGTCCCAGCAGATACACCGAGCAAAATCCAATCAGCAACGCGACGATTAGCAATGACATGGTTCGCAGGGGTGACGCAGGCAGCGTTGAAGACTGGCGAGGTGCCACGACGGAACACAGGTTTTTCGCCCGCTCAATCCAGCAGTCATCGATCATGCGTCCGACAGGGATCTGAAGTTCGTCTGCGATTGCCGACATCTCACGGTGCCGCCAGAGCGCCATTTGACCCCAGAAATAGATGCCCAACTGATTCAGAATCACGGCTTCGCGCGTACGCACACCATCGACCCGCGTCAGATCATCGGAGAACTCCGGAGCTATGTCAAAGACAACTCCAAAGCGTCTGTCCATGCGATGTCCGCGCGGCAATGTGGCAATGATCGGCGATTCCATGGTTCCATCCATCCGGAACATCCGAGAAGCATCCAACCGCGTCCGGTAGGTGGACACGGTGAATCACTTCGTGAACGTGGGTCCGCCGGACGCGCACAATGACCATACCGGTCGTTTTCCGCTGCGCAGTCCGACTTCTCTGTTTTCGGCCTTGCGATCGTGAATGGTTGACCAAATCCACAAATCCGTATGATCGGGCACGACGAAGTTTATTGATCCCTTGATTCCATCCTGCAGAACTCCGATCAAAATCCTCATGGTGACAAGGTTTCCGGGTCATCTGAATTCCCGCTGAAAGGACATTCGAGGCCATATTTCACATTAGGATCGCCGAATAAAGTCATCTTATTCTTCGCCAAACCCCCAGTTTTCCATTCATTCGGAGCGGCAAAGACTGCCGGAGTTCATATCTGGCACGGGAGTGCGTAGAATCCTTTGGGCGAAGTTTGTAAACGCCGATTGCCGGAGAGAGTCAGATTCGCAGCGTCAACTTAGACTGTCAGACGAGATTCCTATGAGTTTAAAAAAGTTTGCCGTCACCGTAATAGCGGGGATGTTGCCGATTTCGTTCATTTCGTTGTGTGGTTCAATCCCTGGCGTAGCGAACGCAGTTCAAGCTGCGGTTTCCGATGAAAAAAGTAGTTCAACCACGCCCGATACGACGGAGAAATCCGTGATAGATGCTTCAGATCAGGCTCACGACGGCAAGGGGCAGAAGGGAACGGAGTCTCTCCCGGCAAACCGTCTGGCCCGTGAATCCAGTCCATACCTCCTGATGCACGCTCATAATCCCGTGGATTGGTATCCGTGGGGACCTGAAGCATTTGAAAAAGCTCGTGCGGAAAACAAGCCCGTTTTTCTGTCTGTGGGATACAGCAGTTGCTACTGGTGCCATGTCATGGAGCGGCAGGTTTTTTCAAACCAGAAAATCGCTGATTACATGAACG
>JAYUVA010000930.1:0-2982 GCA_043754375.1 Candidatus Kuenenia sp.
GGTCAGCGATCTGTTGATTTAGTGATTTTTGGGGCTCATGATCATACCAACCCGAAGCGCCAGCGAGGAATTCAGCTATTTTTGCCTCGCTGGCGCTCCGGGTTGGTATTAAATCAACACCCGCGGCTAGCGCCTTGCGGCTCACGGTCTTGGAGTATCGGGACAGACTCCTAATGTCGGCGAATCGCGATGGGTGAGATTGCGACGTTAAGAGTATTCGTTAACCTGGGGGTGGATTGATGACGGATCTCGTCGGGCATTTTCTGATTTTTGCTCTGGTAGCCATTGGCTTCCTGATGGTACCGCTCATCGTTGGTCGCCTGCTTCGACCAAAATTGCCGACCCCGGAAAAAGATGCAATCTATGAATGCGGCGAACCGGCCATTGGGTCCAGCTATATTCAGTTTGACCTGCGATTCTATGTGGTTGCCTTGCTGTTCATCATTTTCGACGTGGAAGTTGCATTCTTTTTCCCGTGGGCGTCTGTTTACGGCAGCACCATGCAGTTGGCAGATACTCAGTTGTCTGATTCCGCCCGGACCGAACTGAGCGCTCGGCTGTTGAGCATCGATCCTGCAACCATCAGTCCTGCTCAGGTGATTGACGCTCAGACAGCTCTGGTACTGGGCTGGGTTGGATTGGCGGATATTCTGGTCTTTTTCAGTGTGTTGCTGGTTGGATTTGCTTACGTCTGGAAACGTGGCGATCTTGACTGGATTCGCGCCTTGTCAAAGAAATCGACTCAGGCGGCCGACCAGACAGTCGCGCGACCCGTGGCTGATTGACCTTTCGTTCTCACGATGCAGTTCAGGAATTTGGAAGACACGTTCATGGATATTCAGGGCATCCATTCGATTCTGCTGGAAAAATTCGGAGCAAGCGCCGTCGGAAGCGAGACGCATTCAGCGATCGATCCGTGGATTCAGGTGGAAGCATCGTCGATTGTGGAAGTCGCGAAGTTTCTGCGTGATGACGAACGCCTGTTGTTCAATCATCTGAACGATTTGTGCGGTTGTGATTACCTGGAAACAGATCCAAAGAAAGTTGCTAAGTTCGGTCACGAACCTCATGTGGAAGTCGTGTATCAGCTCAGCAGCCTGAAGCTGCGGCATTTGCTGAAGCTCAAGGTCGTCGTGCCACGCTGGAAGAATAATGTGCCTGGTGAGCTGCCGGTGGTGCCTTCGGTCAGTTCACTCTGGGGAATCGCCAACTGGCATGAACGGGAAGCTTACGATCTGGTCGGCATTCATTTCGAAGGTCATCCGAACCTGCGTCGTATATTGTGTCCGGAAGACTGGGTCGGGCATCCTCTGCGAAAAGATTATGCCTTTCCGCTTGAGTATCACGGTGTTCGAGGTCGGTAGTTGAAGTGATGTTGAGTTGGGCGGCAAGGGCCGACCCGGAGCAGTTCGGTCATGAGTATGCAAATTGAAGATCCGCGTGTTGTTGAATTTGACGTTCAGACGGACGAAATGCTGGTCAACATGGGTCCGCAGCACCCCAGCACGCACGGCGTGTTGCGGCTGCTCCTGCGAACGGACGGCGAAATTGTGCACGAATGTACGCCGCACATCGGCTACCTGCATCGGTCCGCCGAGAAGATTGGCGAAAACCTGTCGCCGCCTCAGTACATTCCATACACAGATCGTATGGACTATCTCGCCGGGATGAACATGAATCTCGGTTTTTCGCTGGCGGTGGAAAAACTGATCGGCATGAAAGTGCCCGAAAAGGGCGTCCATCTGCGAGTCCTGATTGCCGAACTGGGTCGGATCGCGAGTCACCTTGTCGGCATGGGAACATATGGTCTGGATCTTGGGACTTTCAGTCCATTCCTTTACGCATTTCGTGAACGCGAAATTATTCTGGATCTGTTCGAAGAAGCCTGTGGGGCGCGGCTCACGTACAGTTATCTGACGGTGGGTGGTGCAACACATGATCTGCCGGACGAGATTGAAATTCCGGAAGGACTGGCATCGCTGACTGGTCGCAAGCAGGGCGAACGTTTTCCGTTCACTGATGTGATTGAGATGTTCCTGCAATGGCTGGAGCCCCGGATCAAGGAATATCATACGTTGCTGACGCGAAATACAATTTTCATTAAGCGAACAGCGGGACAGGGTGTGTTGACGCCTGAAATGGCCGTCAGTTACGGATGCACGGGGCCGGTACTGCGGGGCAGCGGCGTCAACTTTGACCTGCGACGTGACGGCGAACCGATTTACACAGACATGTATAAAAGCTACGACTTCGACGTCATCGCAGCGCCGTTTAAAGATGCGCCGCGCGAAGTGGTGCTGGGCGACAACTGGTGTCGCTTTTATGTGCGGATGCTGGAGGTCGTGCAGGCGATTCGCCTCGTACGCCAGGCCATTCCTAAATACAAAGCCGCCACGGGTAGTTTTCGTGAAGTGTTTAAACTGAACAGCAAGCTGCCAAAGGACGAGGTCTATCTTGAAACCGAAGCGCCTCGGGGTCAGATGGGCTTTTACGTGGTTGGGAACGGCGAAGGAAATCCACTCCGCGTCCGCGCTAAGAGCAGTTGTTTCTGCAATGTGGCAATCACGGACCAGATCTGTCAGGGTGTGCCGCTCGCCGACATCCCGGCGATCGTCGGTTCATTGGACATCGTGATGGGCGAGATCGACAGGTAGTACGTCTGCCATCTCAGACGGACGTCCATGCAATTCCCCTCGGCAGGCTCCGGATAGAGTCCGAGTAGGCTATTCAGAACAATAAACGAGTTGCAATCCGTTGAGGAGATTTCGGCATGTCCGTACTTGATGCGGTGCCGCTGGCAGTGATCGTTCATTTACAGCGGGACGAGTCGGGGGCAATCCGAGTGGGGAACAGTCGCGTGTTGCTGGAGTTGGTCATTCGTGCCTTCCAGAACGGGGAGACTCCGGAGGCCATCGTTCAGTCCTATGACACGTTGAGTCTGGTCGATGTCTACGCCGTCATTGGTTACTACCTGAGTCAACC
>JAYUVA010000931.1:0-3255 GCA_043754375.1 Candidatus Kuenenia sp.
TTCTTCAGCCAGCGATTGGGGTTCTGAACGATCTTCATGACGTTCCTCAAACCAAGGTCGTGATTCGCTTCACCGATCTGATGTCGCGAAGGACAAGCCCGGGGGAAGCCTGTCCGTGATCACTGGTGCTTGTTGAGTCTCCAACTGCTCCCGGACGTCGAACTTCATATTCGAACCAGAATCCGGGACCAGCCGTGTCGATAGAGACGCCACGCCAAGACAAGGGCGGAACTTCTCCATCAAGAGACGCCGCCCGTTGTAACTCTGCCCGGAAACGCCATCAACAGGGTTTGCCGGGTTCGTGGACCTAAATTTTTTGCGGTTTCCTGGTGGGGTAGAACGCATCTGCCGAAACCCGAAACATAGCCCATTCACTCGGCAGCTTTCGCCTGTTTGGGCGATTCTCGAAGCGGCAAGAATGCAACAAAAGAATGTTCATATGTTCATATATTCGTGTTTTGCTGTCACTGCAGAACAGGATATTTCAATGTCACGACGCTGAGCCCGTCGGAAATCGGATACCGGTGAGAATTGTAGTTGCCACTGAAAAGAAAAGGGGGTCAGGTCTTTTTTAATTGTTTGTTTTGTCCGAGACCTGACCCTGACCCTTTTGTTTTCAATGTCCCGCCTGGTTGCTGGGATGTTGGAGTTTCAACTCGATCTCGGCAATCAAAAAACGTGATGGTTTAGGAGCCCCGATGCGGGCTTGTCCCAATCGAGCAATAATCATCACCAGACGGTAATTTTGACGTCCCTCCCATCACTACCCGGCTCGTCCGAGTAGGATGATGATCCCAAAAAATGCTGGCATTATGATCATCGCTCCATGCCGACGAGCGGCATGGTGGCGTAACTGCATTTCCGACGACGGGTTCTGGTGGTGATTATCGCCCTGTGGAGGCAAGCTCCATAGTAGCGTATTCGGTGACCAAAAATCGGTGAACGCGATTCCGCATGACAGATTCAAACCCAGTCTTTAAGCGGGGCGTTGTTTGTTTTGTCTTTTGTTTGTCCAACGGGTCCACTGTGCTCGCTGACCGGCGAAAATCAGAAACCATCAAACCCCGATGTCAACCGGAGTGAAACGTAATGCCTGCCGAAAATGGTGAACCATTTGTCGGTCAGTCCTATCTGATGTGGTTTCTTCAAACTTTAGGATTGGGTGGGCTGCTCGTAGCCCTGGCTGCCCTCACAGCATTCGTATTGACTCTCGTTGTCGTCCTTCGGGGAAGAGGAACAACCGTGGGAGCAGCTTTGGTATTCATGGTGCCACTTCCCGTGCTGGTGAGTGTTTTCTGGGTGCTCAAAGGGCTCGTTTAATTGAATTGATGCTGTTACCACTCACGACGTTCGCGGTTGACGACTCCATTCTGCTCCCCGCATACCTGACCGTGTGGCTGATTCTGGCAACCTGGGCCGGAATGGTCTTCTACTCGATGAAGTGGTATTCTGTGCTGTAGAGGATGGTCGCTTCATCCGCTGCAACGACGATCGTTGTCGGCGGTCTTCTGGTTGCAGCAATCGAAGTGGTCGCCTGTTTTCGTCCAGACGAGATCCCGAAATGAGCCTACTTCGCACGGAAATCAAGGCCGTTGCCGCTGAGTCAACTGATCCAGTCCGCAGTCAGACTGTCCGCCAGTCCGGATGTCGCAAGTTCGCGATGATTTTTGGATTTGGGTGTCTTCCAGGTCTGATGATCGGCGTTGTTGCGGGTGTCGTGCTGGGAGCTTTTGCGTGGGAGTATGCGGTCCGGGAAGAAGCGATGAATCCGCTCAATGGACTCCATGTCCCCGTCGGGCGACTGGACTTCCCGAGAATACGCACGACGGTGGATGCACTTGCCAGGGACTACCTGAATGACAGCGAAAACGTTGGTCTCGCCATTGGCGTCATTCGCGGGGATGAAGCGGACGTCTGGTGTTACGGTCGCCGGGCGATCAACAATACTGAACCGCCTGACGGTGAGACTTTGTTTGAACTTGCATCCGTCGGAAAGACTTACACTGCGCTGTTGTTGGCTGACATGCATCTCTCGGGACAAGTCGGTCTGAACGATTCGCTGCAGCAACACTTACCGAAAGAAGTGGCGATTCCGGCGCTGAACGGAAGAGCCATTACACTGCTGGATCTGGCAACGCAGACATCCGGACTGCCGTCGCTTCCACCGAATTTTGAATTCGGCGATCCCCTCAACCCGTACAAGGACTATTCGACGGCAAAGATGTTTTCCGATCTCGCAGAAATCCAACTGACTCGCTCGCCTGGCTCGGGATACGAATACTCGAATCTCGGATTCGGACTGCTGGGTGAAGCTCTGGCGCAACGCGGGCAAATGGACTATGAGCAACTAGTCATTCGTCGCATCTGTGAGCCACTTGGTATGAACCGCACTCGGATGACTTTGACGGAAGAGCTGCGGGCAAACCTTGCGACACCGCACGACGGAGGAAAGGCGGTGCCGGTCTGGGAAGACGTTACCATGCCTGGCGCTGGCTCGTTCCTGTCAACAGCCAATGACATGCTGCTGTATCTGAAGCTCTTCCAGAATCCGCCGCCGGACACGTCCACCCAACTGGTCCGCGCGGCTTTGGAAACAACGATCAAACGACGCGCAGCCGATTCTTCTGCCCGCAGCATGGGACTGGCATGGCACATCGATTCAGAGAACACACACGACATTTTATGGCACAACGGCGGTGCCGGAGGATCGTGCAGCTACGTCGCGTTCACGACCTCTCCAGCTTGTGGCGTTGTGATCTTATCGAACAGTACCAACTCTGTTGATGAACTGGGTTACAAGATCCTGTATTTGCTGCTGCAAACAGCCCCATAGCATTCCATGGCGGCGTCCAGCTCTCGCGCGAGCTTTTTGGACAACCTCAATATCGGTTACAAATCCTTTCAAGTCTTGACACAGCACTGGGTGTGATCCGCAAGTTCGCAGCGTGAGCAGAATTCATCAGCCGTAGAAGTTGTGGGTCGTGACCGTGACCAGGGGGATCAATCCCGCGTCTGAGATACGGGTAACACTGGTGCGGCAAAGTTGTGAAAACGCGAAAAACTCTCGGTTTATGACAGACCGCGAGCACTGACGGCCGGGGGCAGCACAGCGAACAGTCTGAAATTACGGAAACCTCGCTTTACATGTCCTCCAGCGCGAATCCTTTCGCTCAGGCGGGAGTTTCTCTATTTCCAGGCGGAGAATTTCCGATTGACAGCGAATTTACGGGCAGTAAGCCGTTCCATTTCCAGAAC
>JAYUVA010000932.1:0-2561 GCA_043754375.1 Candidatus Kuenenia sp.
TCCGCAAGGTCGTGCTGGTCGTGGCCCTTGCCGATACCGCGCTGGGCGATCTTGAAGAATCGCGGGCACGCGCGGAAGAACGACTGGAAGTGCTTTGTCGACAACTCGCATTCAGCGATGGCGATGTCGTACTCACGGATATCGACCTGACGATCGAACCGGCTCCGGAAGTCAAATCAAATTTCACTCAATCCCAGTTTCATGATGCCGTACAAAAGTGTCGTGAGTTCGTCAAAGCCGGGGACGTTTTTCAGGTGGTGATCAGCCAACGTCTGGAATATCAAAGTCCCGCGCAGCCGCTGGATGTTTATCGTGCACTCCGCATGGTCAACCCCAGCCCGTTCATGTTTCTTCTGAAAACTCCGGACGTGGACCTGGTCGGCAGTTCGCCGGAAATCATGGTTCGTGTGGAGGACGGCGAAACGACGATCAGACCACTGGCCGGCACGCGAGTTCGCGGAAAGACACCGCAGGAAGATCGCGAACTTGCCGAAGAGTTACTTGCGGATCCGAAGGAACGTGCTGAGCATGTGATGCTGATTGATCTGGCTCGTAACGACGTTGGTCGGGTCGCCCGATATGGGACGGTGATGTTGTCCGACGTGATGGTTGTCGAACGTTACAGCCATGTGATGCACATCACGTCAAACGTTTCAGGACAACTTCGCGAAGGCCTGTCTGCGATCGAAGCATTGCGGGCGGGTTTGCCTGCCGGCACAGTGTCTGGCGCACCGAAAGTGCGCGCCATGGAAATTATCGACTCCATTGAACCATTCAAACGCGGCCCCTACGGCGGCGCTGTTGGTTATATTGACTTCACCGGAAACATGGACACCTGCATCGCCCTGCGGACGCTGGTGATCAAAGACGGCACAATCTACATTCAGGCCGGCGCCGGAATTGTGGCGGACAGCGTGCCGGAAACGGAATACCGTGAAACTCTCAGCAAGGCACGTGCCATGCTGAAGGCAATTCACATCGCGGAAACACAGTTGTAGGAGTACAGGGGATGCGATTGTGACTTCCGCCTGGCGTTTGCTCAAGGGGCATGAGGAACAGCGAGCCCTGTTTGCGCGTTCTGTGGAACGTGGTCGGTTGTCGCATGCATACGTTTTGACCGGACCTGAGGGGATCGGTAAACGAAAATTTGCCCGATTGCTGGCGCAATCCTTGTTCTGTCGTGAACATGCGGCCCATGAGATCGAAGCCTGTGGGGAATGTCGTGCATGTCGAGGCTTCGTGGCCGGCAACTGGCCAGACTTTATCGAAATCGGCCTACCTGCCGGCAAGACTGAGATTCCAATTTCACTGATCCTTGGCGAATCTGACAGGCGCGGGCGCGAAGGGCTGTGTTTTGAACTCTCCATGTCACCGCAGGCGTCCGAACGCCGCGTAGCTCTGATCAATGATGCTCACCGCATGAATCAGGAAGGTGCCAATGCGTTACTGAAGACACTGGAGGAACCACCGGCAAACGCCCTCATCCTGCTCGTCTGCGACAACCCGGATTCGTTGTTGCCCACCATTCGTTCGCGCTGCCAGGTCATTCGTTTCTTCCCGCTGACCGAAGCTGCTGTCAGCGACATACTGCTTTCCGAGCAAATGGTCGAAACGCCGGAAGAAGCCCTGCAGGTCGCAGCACTGTCGGAAGGCAGCATCACGCTCGCCCAGCAACTGCTGAATCCCGACCTGCGGGCATTGCGGGAAATGGTGAGTGGACAATTAGAGCTGCTCGAACAAATGCATCCCCTTGAGATTTCGAAGCATGTGTCCGATGAGCTCGACCGAATTTCGTCAGGCACCGAAGAGACACGACGCAATGCCAAATGGCTGCTGCGTTTCATCGCAGGATTCCTCAACGATCGCCTGAAACGTCTGACGTCCGGAGATTTTTCCGATCCGCTGTTGCAGAGATTCGGTGTCAGGTCCGGCGTCGATCTGCTCGCCCCGCTGCTCGACCGTATCATCATCGCCGCACATCAGATCGAAGGAAATTCCCCCGTGCGGCTGGTCCTTGAAGCCATGTTCGACGACATGGCTCGCCAACTGAGACTCGGCCCGCTCTCAGCACGTTAAATTTTACGATCCGTGCACATCCTGTCGTTGATCGTGTTGCGGGCTTCGCCCGCAACACAAGGAAGAACGTGAAAGAGATTTTAACCGCAGATTTCGCGGATTTCACAGATCAACACAATGTGACTCATCCATTCCATCTCGCGGGTCGGCCTCGGTTGCGGGCAAAGCCCGCGCCAGGCAATGCCTCTCTGAAACAGAATTTCCGAAACTCCGTGGACAGAGGACAAAAGGGCGGCGTCCCTCTAAGATGCCCGACTTCTGAAATCTCCCCGGTTCCGGATCGGGCGGCGATGTGATCTCACAAAAGTATTGACTGGCCAGGATGCCAGAGCTGCGGACGATATGAAAACTGACGAATTGCGTGAAAAATATCTGGCCTTCTTCGAATCCAAAGGTTGCGTGCGGCGGCCAAGTGATGTGCTGATTCCAAAGAATGATGCGACAGTCCTGTTTACACCCGCCGGGATGAACCAGTTCAAGAATCA
>JAYUVA010000933.1:0-3342 GCA_043754375.1 Candidatus Kuenenia sp.
GAAGGCCGCGGACGATTGCCGAGTCTGGTTTCTCGCGAAAAGCAAACGGGAGATCTGACCGAACTTCAGAAAGCGCAGTTCAACTGGATCATCGCGCGTCAGGATCGAGCCTGGTATGCGGTTGGACAGGCGCATAAGAAACTGCAGTCGCTGGGAGAATCAGAGGACCAGATCTTTGCTCTGGATGGTGACTGGAAAGAGTTCAGTGAAGCCGACAAATCCCTGTTCGTATTTGCAAAACACCTCGCCGCGTCACCCATCGCTTTGACCGACGAGGATGCCGCATTGGCGCTTGAGTTGACCGGGCCTCGCAACGTCGTACAGACAATCAATCATGTGGCAAGCTGTGCCTATTTTGATCGAGTCACCGAAGCCGCTGGCCTTCCACTGGAGAAATAGCACATGATGTGCGTCAGGCAGTGACACTGTCTGATGGTGATTGGCGTGGACTTAATGAGCGGAACGGCGGGGTGTTGAACCGCTCAACGAACAGAATATATCTCGGAATTCTGCAACGAGGTAGAGTTGGCAATTTCGCCTTAGTTCCTTGCAGAACCATTTTGAAAGAACATTTTTATGGCCGATCAGGTGATTACCAATCAGCAGGCGATTCTGAGCAATCAGGCAAAAATTCTGGCGAATCAGGAACGTATCGAGAGCAATCAAAAACGCCTCGACGAAATCGTCAAGAATCAGGCGGCGATCCTGGCGAACCAGGAAAAGATTCAGGCCAATCAGGACAAGCTGGATTCGGTCCTGGCGAACCAGGAAACCATTGTGGCGAATCAGGCTGCGATCCTTGCCAACCAGACGAAAATTCTGGGAGCAAAGTGATACGGTACGCTGGTCGTTGACCAGAGGCCTGGCTTTGTTGAATGAGCCGGGCTTTTTTAATCAATAGCCCGCTTCATTGCTGGTATAGCGGAGTTCAAAGACTTCGCGCGGCCACCCCTAAAGCCGTTTAACCCGATGCCGCAGGCGAGGCTGCTTTCAATGGTGTCCTCGCCTGCGGCATCGGGTTAAACGTAAGAATACCCCCTCATTGGCAAGGTACGAAATATGATTTCACGCTTTCGTGTCGTGCTGCTGGGGTTGGCATGGCTCACGTGCATCACGCTGCTTCACTTTTGGCTGAATACCAATTTACTGGACTGGCGGTCGTTGAAGGCTCAGGGGGCTGAGACTCGTCTGAGGGTCGGGTTCATTCCTGTGACCTGTCATCTTACATGCCCGGTCAACCACTACATCACAGAAGCGATGAATGGAGCCGGGCGTTTCGAAGCGGTGCGTTTCAGTGGCTTTCCGGAACTGAAGGAAGCTTTTCTTTCCGGATATCTGGACGCCACCTTTATCCTGGCCCCGCTGGCGATGACACTCAGAGAACAGGGGTTTCCCATCAAGATCGTGTATCTTGGACATCGAGACGGCACGACGATGATGGTGCATACGGATTCTGCAATTCACAGGATCGAAGACCTGCGTGGAAAGACGATCGCGGTTCCCAATCGCTTTTCGAACCAGCGATTAATTATTTTCCGAATGCTGAAACAACGCGGGATTCCGATTTCGGATGTGAACCTTGTTGAGATGCCTCCGCCGGACATGCCGGCCGTACTGAAAGTTCGAGCCGTTGATGCCATTATCTCCGGGGAACCTTTTATGGCTCAAACGGAAATGGATGGATATGGTCGCGTGTTGTTTATGACAAAGGACGTGTGGCCGGAGTTTATTTCGTGCGTTCTCGCGGTCAACGAAAAGGTCATTCTTCAGCGGCGGCCTGAAGTGCAGCGACTCGTCGATGGGATTGCTCAAAGCGGCGAGTGGCTTGATGAAAAGATGGACCATCGGATGCAGGCTGCTGAATTCACCGGCAGGGCCTACTATCATCAGGATCCAAAGTTGCTCCGTTTTGTGCTGAGCAAGCCTCCGGATCGAGTGAAGTACACCAACCTCACACTACACCGCCCGGACTTTGAGGAGATCGAAGGCCTTGGAGTCGAATCCGGTATTCTGAAGGGAACATCGCATTTCGAGGACTACGCGGACCCGTCATTTGTCAGCGAAGGAACCGAATTGCAGCCGTTTGCGTGGGAGAGCCCGCAATGAAATCGGCAGTGCTGTTGCCATTCTGCGTTGGGCTGTTGTTCGTTGGGACATGGGATGTTGCAATTCGCTGGTCCGGCAGTGAGATTTTCCCCAGTCCGCCTGATGTCGTGCGGGGGCTGATCGAACTGGGGGGCAATGGCCTCCTGATAAAGTACATCGCAGCGTCACTGTTTCGCGTTTCGTGGGGATTCACGTTGGCGGCAGTCATCGGCGTCCCATTTGGCCTGATGATGGGTTGGTCCCGTTATGTGCGTGAGGCTTTCAATCCGTTGATTCAGGCGTTTCGACCGATTTCACCGATCGCCTGGATTCCGGTTGCGATTTTATGGTTTGGAATTTCCGATGGAGCCCCGATCTTCCTGATTTTTATGGCAAGCGTATTTCCGATTACGGTCTCATCCGCTGCGGCGGTACAAAGTGTGCCGACCGTTTATCTGCGAGCCGCTCAAAACTTCGGGCTGACATGGCGTCAGCTGGCCTGGCGTGTCATACTTCCAGCGACTTTCCCTCAGATACTGACCGGCCTGAGAATCGCGTTTGGAGTCGCGTGGCTGGTCGTTGTTGCGGCAGAAATGATTGCCGTGAATTCGGGGCTGGGCTATTTGATTATCGACGCACGAAACGCGGGAAAGCGCTACGACCTGGTGGTTGCCGGCATGATCATCATCGGCGTCATTGGCTGGCTGCTTGACCTGATCATGCGACAGGTTGAGCGGCTGCCAGCCGTTCGGTGGGCCTATGGAGCAAGGCCATGACCAGACAACTCAAGGCGCGTCTTCAGACAATGACTTCACGACAGGTGGTCATCACCATTCGTGACCTTCAAATGCACTTCCGCTCTCCCGGTGGTGATCAGATCCTTGTCCTTCAGCACATTGACGCGGACATCATTCAGGGTGAATTTGTCTGCGTCGTCGGACCTTCCGGATGCGGCAAGACTACGTTGCTCAATATTGTCGGCGGTTTCCTGAATGCGACTCAGGGACACGTGCGGATTGACGGAGCATTGGTGAACGGGCCCGATCCGAGACGCATTTTCATTTTTCAGGAAGGCGGCGTGTTTCCGTGGCTGACTGTGCAGGATAACATCGCATTCGGTTTGGGCAAGAAGAGCGATTCGGAGCGTCGTCAGATCGTAAAGCATTATGTAGATATGGTGGGACTGAATGGATTTGAGGCGGCTTATCCGCGTGAGTTGTCCGGTGGCATGCGGCAGCGTGTCGAGATTGCTCGAGC
>JAYUVA010000934.1:0-12516 GCA_043754375.1 Candidatus Kuenenia sp.
ACTGCGTTTCGGTCCGCTGCTGCTTCGCGTTCCGCGAAGACTCCACCTTGACTGGTCGTGCGATCACGCATCGATGCCAACGGCGGGTGTCACAAAGAGGAACAACAGGCTGCCGCCGACACCAAACATGAATGGAATCAGGGAGAAACTCATGAAGACAAACAAAACTCAACGAGCCACCGTCGAAAACTCGGACACAAGCAACATTTTCATCCGGGAAGTCCGGGCCATTTATCACATGACTGAAACACAGCGCTTCACAATCACCGGACCTGAGAGCGCTGCAGCATTCGTTCGATCTGTCTTGACTGACAACAGCCGTGAGCACTTTGTGGCACTGTATCTTGACGGGGCTCACCAGGTCGTCAGCTACTCGACGATCTCAATTGGCATAGCCAACGCAACACCTGTTCATCCAAGAGAAATCTTCCAACGAGCCATCCTTGCAGGATCCATCTCATTAGTCGTCGCTCACAACCATCCCTCGGGCAACCTGACCCCAAGCGAAGAAGACTACAAGATCACCAAGCGACTGAAAGAGGCCGGCGAAGTCATCGGCATCCGACTATTAGACCATTTGATTATCAGCGATGTCGCAGAAGTTTCAATCATTGACCGTTGGTAGACAAGATTCCTGCTATTGTCTGCTCAGTACCTGTCAGAGCGCCGCAAGCATCTCAGCAACCTCCTCTGGTGAGAACATCCGATATCGCCCAAGTGCCGACTGAACGTCGCCGGGATCCGGTTCAGTCAGTTCATATTCCGCGAGAGCCTCAGCGACCGCCACAGATCGATCAACCAGGACATACTTTAGACTCAACGGCGGTTTTTCGTGCCGCGGAATCTCACCGGGCATGTACCTCAACTTCTGAGCTATCAGCATTATTGATCGGACTTCGGCGCAGTAATGACTGTCCCTGCAGACTTTTTGCAATGTGGTTACGTCACCGCCGAGGCTATTCCAGAGAGAGTACAGATACGCATAAACCCATTTGTCACCCCCAGACGTCGCTAACTCGATCCAGTCACACATCCGACTGCTTGCCACTAATCTCTTCACAACCCCTCGCTTGTAATAAATATACAGTAGCCTGACTAGGGTTGTCAGAACGTCAAGAAAGTTTGGCATGCCGTTGATGTTTCCGCGGCTGGCGTGTTTTTGAAGTTTCCGTTTGGCGTGGCGATCAACGAAATCGAGAATTGCTTCGCCCAAGTCTGCGGCCTCCTCCTTTACTTCGATCAACCAATCGGGAATTTTGTCGGATTCGAACGGGCTCGAAATCCGCACTTTGAACGGGGAGAGCCTTCGTCCTCCACTGCTGCCGTCGTAGAATTTGATATCGAGCTGACGAAGAAGCTCTGCGACAGCTGCGATTCCGTCCCGACTGCCAATCTCATCGAGATATTCAGGCAACCCTTCCCCGGTTTCCTCTACTTTCCCTCGGGAAGATGAGGAGCCCTCACTCGGATCGTGGGTCAATCGATCCTCCTGAATAAGCCAAATGGCGGGACTTTCGAATCGTTCTTCCCCAGCCTCCGCAACGATCGAAACGAGAAGTGTTCCATGAGTATCCGTCAGTTTCCCCTGAGGAATCGGTACTCGCACTTCACCCTGACTGGTTCTGTGGATCGGAATGCTGATTGGAGCTTGCGGTTCATGTGGAGCCCGGATTGTAATCCTGAGAGAATCAGGATGTTCTTCAAGACGACTTTGGAAGTTGACGATCAGATTGTCGACTTCGACCAGAACTGCCGAAGAAATCGAAAGTAAAGGCGGCGTCCATTCCTCTGACTCTGGCGCTTGCTCGGTTCCGGGCTCGAAGTGCTCAAGAGACAGGGGGCGTTTCTTGAGCGTTGAGTCAAACAGTTTTTCGACCAATGGCCATGCGTCGCTCAGGAGCAACGCCGTTTCGACGTTACGACCGTGGAATGCCGCAGTCGTGAAGTTAGCACTGCCGACAACACAGCCGCTCGACACATTGCCCTTCCAGGCAAAAAGCTTGGCATGGACTCGTCGAGATGAGTCCTGAATTTCCGAGAGTCGAAATGATGGCAGCTTCCGCAGGGGGCTGACCGGCAGTGTCGTGTACCCCTGTTGGACAAGTATCTCTACCTTTGCATTGGGCCACTTCTTGTTAAGTTCTCGGCAAATGGCTCCGTCAGCGTCGTGAAAGGGTGAAACGATGAAAAACTGCTGAGGCTGAGACGTATCGACAGCTTCGGTGATCTGATCCCAGATCGGCCCAGAGTATGTGTGGATAAATCGCGTGTCCAGATCGTCGAATTCTTCAGTAGGTTCTGGCCACGGGAAAGCCTTTTCAACTTCGTCGATCCACTCCCGAGCGATGCGGCCTACTTGCTCGTCGGAATCTTCCGAAGCCCTACGAAAGAAAGTGAGCGATTGCCTCGCAAGCTGCGTCCGCTGAACAGAGTCACCATCGAACCCAAATGGCAGTGAGTTCAATATCTCCAGATTGCTCGCACATCCTGAGCGAGTCAGATTATTACTGCCACAAAGAACAGTTCCTCCCGTCTCGGTAAGCAGTAGGTTCAACTTTGGATGGAACACCCCTTGACTGCGGTGTACGGGTACAACCAAATAGCGGTGATTCATCCAACGAGTGGGAGCGTCACGCTGAATTAGAAGATGCCACTGCCTCGCATCCATAAACACGGCAATTCGACGAGCCTTCCTCAATGTCTCGCTCTTCAGGAGTCGCCTCTCAAAGAAATCCGGGTCAAACTGAAATGTAGAGAACAACGCGAGGACGGCTGGCTCGCCATCGAGCAAGGAAGAGAAGTCGAGATAGTTCATGTTTCGGCTCCTGTCGCAAGTTCCTTCTTCAGGAGATTTGTCCCGTCTTTCGTCAGCGAAGAAACTCCATTGTCGTCAGTCTGAATGAGCGCAAGATCCAACAATACCTGGATCGCACTGCCGAGTCTGGGGTTTCCAAGACCGATCTTTTCATAAGGTGAGTCCGCGATGACTTGTTGGCCATCTACTTGAAGTAGGCAACGGTCGCCAATGGCAGTTTTGTCATACGATATTGTCTGATGTTGGTGAACAACGAATCGGGACAACGTGTATTCGGCCAGCTTTACCCAAGATTGGTTCCACCAGTCTGCTTGATTACGCTTGAGGGCAAACGACACAGTGGATGGAAGTAAATCGCGGTCCCGGTCTTTGACAACGTCGTCAATCGAAAGCCACTTACCGTATTCTGTTGACTCCCATCGACGGTAACGTCCAAGGGTGAGACCGAACAGAATCAAAGGAATTGCCAAGCCTGTTGGCGATTGCAGAAACGTGCGGTCTCTGATTGTGGCTTCGAGATAAACTTCCGCGGCTGAATGCTCGGCAGTGATTGTATCGTCGATCTCTTGACTCAATGCGTCGTCCAGGAAGGAGGAGGCCAAGCCGAGCCCCTGAAAAAACGCAGATGGTGTTGAGGAACCGAAGTTGGATGATACGTCGAGAGCGAGATGCTCCGAAAGAGAACGGGAAACAAGGGGAGAGTCAAGTTCTCGCAGAAGTTCACTGAGAGATGCGCCTGCAAGTCCCCGGCTGTTTAGCTGAGTCACCAACCATGAGAACATGCCTTCCAATGCCACGGACATGAAATGATGGAAATAGAACATTCTCCATCGAGTTGCAATGTCAGTGAGTGGTTCCGGTATTGATACGAGGACTACTCCACCTTCGTCATCGACCAGTCGCCCGTAATAGACAGCGGAGGTAAACGAGAATGCGTTAATTGGCCAATCACCGGAACTGAACTGACGGCATAATTCGAGAATTAGCGTGAGCGAGCGGTTCCGACGAAAGTGCTTACCCGCAGTGATCCCTTTACGGGCGAAGAAAAGGTCTCGAAGCAAATCACGATCGGGAGATGTTGGGTCAGCGAGTTCGCACAGTCCTCCTCGCTTGCCGAATTCCTTGAGGCTGGACACCGAGCAGGTTCTATCCAACTCCGAGAGATGTTTGACGGATCCAAGGCGTCCGACCGATGAACCATATGCGGTCGCCAGTGCGTGGCCAAACTCGGACAATTCAATGTCGTCGAATGTGAATTCAGAATCCTTGATCAACTCTTCGGACTCTATCCGTTCCTGCTCGGACACGAAGCAACCCAGATTCACTAGCGAAGTAAAGTAGGCCCCCAGAATACTGTTTTTTGTCAGCTTAAGCTTCTTTAGATCAACTGACGGGGCGGACGTGGCGAACCATTTTTTTCCCTCTCGCACGCCGTTCAATCCGGGGCCGTCGCAACCTTCACCGTCGTGATGGGCGATACAGCCGATTGTCAACGCACGCTCTCGAACGGAGATTGCCTGTTTAAGCCCAAGAGCATGGGGCTTTCCTTTTTCCCGCTCTCGCCAGTCAGAGATGCTCCATGGAATGAACGAGAAGTATCTTGCGCGGGGAGTAATCGAAGTGATGCAGAAGAGAAGCAAACTGGCGAGGCGGGCTGAACCACGAAGTCCCAGTCCAAGAGGATCCTGGACTTCGGACGCGGGAACATGGTCACTCCATCGCAACAGTTGCACCGTCGGCTTTGATCTGTTTTCGGTCAATTGAGTGCCCCTTTTCACGTTGCGACTGAAGCTCCAGGCTATCGTCAAGACAACCGCCGAACTGGATGTCTCAGACCTTCATTCTGTCGTACCACGCTCAAACCAGGTTTGATCCTCGGCAATCTGGGTCGACAGTGATTTTCCTTCCAGGCAGCGTGCCAGTTTCTTGAAGTGGCGAACCATTGCTTCCTGGTCATCCAGTTCGACACAAGTGATCTCAATGACCTGATAGCCGTTGTACCGCAGCCAATTGCGGATTTCTCGATCCTTCTCGGCTGTCGCTGCATTCCCATGTAACCCAGAACTCATTCCATCCAGATAGATGCAAACGCCTTTGTCATCGGGATCATCGTGGTCACCTGAGTAGTAGACGTCGGGAGTGGTACTTCCAATCTGATGGTTCGGAGTGATCTTGTGTCTAAATCGAATCTGCTCCTGAAAATCGCCACCGGAAAATCCTGCGGCATCCAGTAGCCGTTTCAGCCTGGTCTCCCCGTCGTTTACAGGCTGATGGTCGCCATAAACGGCGGAACTTTGAGGCTGCAGGGCGACGATTGGGTGGGATTCACAAAGTTTATTGCCCCATGATGTGATCAGTTGGAGAGCTTCGTGCCGGTTCAAATACCGGTGGTAGAACGAATTCCGAAACGTCTGAAGGCATTCGTTGCACGATGACGCGCACGCGGCTGGGCAGCCTGCCAACAATTCGGCTGCCACTGCGATAATTTCCTTGAATCGCTGCCGCAATTGTTCCAGCAACCCAGATCCACCGGGCATAGGATCCCAGTGATGGGCGGCGACGGAATCACGATCGATATAGCCTGTCACAAGGATCTGCAGGTCGTCTATGTGCATATCCAGAACACTGGTTGCGGCGATTCGCAAAGCCTCCAGCACGCTGTAGGCATGTGTGCGTTCCTGAAGATCAGGGAAAGTCATGCAGTCGGCAACGAAATCTGTGTAAAAGCCGGTTGGAGTTGGTGATTTGCCGCACCGTTCCTTGTGACTTTCCGCGAAATGCGATTGCTGGCGAGCCGAAGAAAGTGGTGACACGCTTTGGCCGCAGACCGTGCAAATAGGGTAACCAAGTTGAGGCGGTGTTTCACGAACCATTGACGTGGCACCAACATTCACCAGTCGCAGATGGACGCCACGGCGAAAATGGACTGGCACATCATTCCACCTGTATGCGGTTCCCCCAATGTGGCGTCCCAATTCATAACCGAGGATGACCACTGGCATTTGAAACCGATTCTCTTCCTCATCCGAAATTTGCGACTGGTGCATCAAATCCACGTCACAGATCGGCATTGCCAGAACTTCATTTGAACCCAATGCGGCACTGGCAGCGCCACCAATCTTCGGTACCAAGGCGTCTCTATCGACGTTGACTTCAAATCGAGGCGTTTCAGATTGTTCCGCATCGGCTTGCCGATGAAATCTGCGGGCCACGAACTTGTGACCGTTGGCATAGATGAGATTGCCTGGAACATACTCCCGCAATGCCATACTGGATGGTCGAGGAAGATCAAAACTCATGCTCCCAAGCTGCCAGTAGGGAATTTCTGCCATCCCAACGACGGAACCAGTTTCTAAGCCATATCCAGGCAGCAAGCCCTCACGTGCAAGAACGCTGTACGTGTTGATGTCATCAACTCCCTCAGATTCTTTGCGACTCTTCTTCCACAGCCCCTTCAGCTTTTTTACAAGCTGGTCACATCGGCGATAATGCACGTCATCCTCGAACTCAAGCGTTCCCTGAACGCGGCGGACTTCATCAAGGCGTCGCATCTCCGTGAGAGCCCATCGCAGACGTCGTCTGAGTCGTTTGAGGACCGTACTCAGATTGCCTGGGATAGCATTCAAATGGGCGTGCAGAACCTGTTGTGTCGTCGAAGCTGCATCCTCGGCAGGCCAGCCCTGCTGAAACACACGAGCAACTTCCTGCTGTAGGTCGTTACAATGCTTCGTGATCAACTGTGCCAATGGAGTGACATCAAAAAGTTCCTCTCGAATTTGTCCTTCAGGCAGGAACAGATATGTCTTGACCTGGTTCGGCAGCACCGTCGAAAGCACGCTCTGAATTTCTTCTCTGTCTGTTGCAGGAATGCCAGATGCGTCACGTGTCAATTGGAACAGCCGCGTGATGACCGTCGCAAACACATGTTTCGAAATCATCAGGTCATTCGAAAGATTGAACGCTGGCGGATCCACTCGTCCCAAGAGCATTCGCAGCGGATTATTGAAGTAAGAACGGTCGTGAGACGCAGGACGACAATACGTGATGTTAACAGCCATTCGGTGGCGACGTCCGGCTCGACCCGATCGTTGCCAGTAGTTTGAAGGAAGCGGCGGCACGTTCCTCAGCAGAACCGAATCCAACGCACCAATATCCACTCCTAGTTCCAGAGTTGGTGTGCAGACAAGCGTATTGACAGCATTGCCGCTGCCCTTGAATAAATTCTCAATCCGCGAGCGATGGTCCTGGGGAACCATGGCTGTATGCTCTTCCGGCCGTAGCATTTCGTAGCGTTCATCGAGCAGCTGCAGGTTATAGTTATCCGGATCTTCCTGCACAAATTCCGGCTCGCCATCGCATTGCCACGCGATGCACAGATTTCTAGGCCCGCGACGTGTGACTTTACGGCGGCATTTCTTGCAGCGATAAAAACCATGGTTTCGACTGAGCACCAATTGGCCAGTATCAATCTGGTATGTACCCGAACAATTGGGAAGTGAGTTTCCTTTGTTCGATTTCAGGGTGACCGGTACAAGCAACCCGACCTCCAGCGATGTGAGCCACGCCCAAAGTTGTTCCATAAAATCCGGGACGTCGTTCGCCGACACCCCCCATTTCGTGACGACCTGTCGGATCAAAGTCGTCCGCTCACTCAGCCACCGCATGACATAGTCTTTGTTGTCGGTCGGCTCCAGCCTCAATTTCATGCCCATTGGTCCTTGTGCAGGAGCTGGCATGTATCCGCGTTGAACTTCACGATCCCCATCCTGCCACCAGCGGCCAAACATTTCCGTACGCGCATCGTGCAGCAATTGCCTTCGGCGAAGTGCATCCAGCAATGTCGCAATTCCGCTCGTGAATTCTTCGGCGGGCAGACCTAAACGCCGAGCCCAGCTTTGAATAAACCCGGAAGATGCGTTCAGGCCGTGATAATCGACCTTCATGCGTCCCCATGGCTCAAGACCGATTTGCTGATTACCCGCCATTGTCACTTCCCGCAGAACCTGAATTCTCAGGAAATGCAGTCGCTCTTCATCGTGCTGAGCGCTTGCACCTTCCTTGGGAACAGCTCGCCAGACCTCAGGAATCAAAGCCCGAGAAAGTGACTCATCTTCTCCCAACACATCACTCACTTTTCTGGCCATGTCGCCGACCGTAATCGGACCATTTTCGATGGTGTCGGCCATAAAGCGTCGCAGTCGAAATCGACGAGCATGGTCCTTCATCCAACCTGCCTGAAAGGACGCATCCTGACGATTGTCAGCGAACAGCAGCAGTCGCTTTCGATCCGCGTGCTGCACCATATCCTGCGACAACACATGCACATCAGAAACATTGACAGCCCGCACTTCACGAGATGGTTCGCGATATCGTCGGCCCATGGCCTTGCCACGAGCCCCGCACGACAGACAGCTCGTCAGCCATCCGGGGTTTTCTTCTTTTGATCGAATCGCCGATAATCTGACCGGATCGCTCACGGAACCGCAGCCGAAGCAGCGACTAAAATTGTCTGGATGGGCAGAACCACAATGCCGACAAAAATACACCGGCTCAGTCCGCGGGCTATGGTCAGCATCATCTTCATCCGTGCTGACCAGTCGATCCACCAAAACCACTCGCTTTCCTTCACGAGCCTCGTCCAGTGCTTCCCAGAAATGCCCACCGTTTTCTGCCAGTTGTCCGCCTTCGAGAGTCTTGCCAGTGAATACAAAATCTTTGAGGAACGTGATGAAGTAATGCTGACCGCAGGTAGTACAGGTATGAACTTTCGGACGCCAAGCTCTGTCCGGATCCGGCCCTCGCGACAATTCATCTTCACTACTGAGCCAGAGTTTTGGATCGTTCCCGCCTGGGAATGTGACCACCGCTCCGCTGATGCCGCGAATGAATGCGTGAACCACGGGCCGATAAAGTGGTCGACCCTCTTTCAGCGAGGCCGCTCCCAGAGTCAGATACGTTAAGAGTTCCTCTTCAGTCACAGGGCGGCCAATGTCCTGTGCCAGTGCATTCAGTAAAGTTGGAAGTTCGCGGGGACCGTTCAGTTCAACTCGGATTTTGGCAGCAAGGTTGTTCGTCCGGAGACCGTCAAAGAGCGCCTCCTTCCAGTCGCCGTCCGGCAATACTTTCCCAGTCAACAATCGGTAGACCTCGGCCATTTCCTGCTGTGCATTCTCGGATTCCACGACCTTAAGTGCCTTGGCCAGTGTTTGACGCGGATCAGCCGGAGCCGGTGGAGTGAAACTGACCGACTGCCATTCTTCGCGTTGATATTCTTCATTCACGGTCACAACGGAATCGATTGGAACGCCGAAAAAACGGGCTGCAAACTTCTGAGCAGCCAGCGGCTCCCTGTCATCGACAATGGTCGCAGACGTTGCAATACACGTCGTTTGTGAAACACTCTTGCCGCAAAACGCCCGCAATCGGCGAATGAGGCAGGCCGTTTCTGCACCATTGATTCCGGTAAACGTATGCGCCTCGTCGAACGCCAGAAAATCGAGCCTTGCGTTCGCAAAGAGTTCAATATCTTTCTGCCGCGTCAGCAATAGCTCCAGTTGCTTGACGTTCGTCAGAAGAATTCGAGGCTGCGATCCCGGTTCACGCATTTTCTCACGGGAGCAAACCTCTTCCGCGGGCAGCACAGAATCAGGCCGACCTAATTCTCGATACTCTTTCAGCTTTGCCAGATAGTCAGCGCGAGTGCTTCGAATTGGCATTCGAAAACCGGTGGCATCGCGATCATTTTCCGGAGTCTTGCCGACATACATGCCAAATGAGATGCCGCTGCCAGCGAGAATACCACGAAGCCGCTCAAGCTGATCTTCTGCCAGGGCGTTCATCGGATAGATAATGACGGCACAGACGCCGGCAGGTGCATTCTGGTCCTTGAGTTGAAGGCATCGGTTGATAATCGGGTAAAGGAAGCATTCGGTCTTTCCCGAGCCAGTCCCAGTGCTGACAAGAGTCGTCTTTCCGGCAACGATCGATCGAATGGCCTTTTCCTGATGCCCATAGACATGCGTGATTTCATCAGGAATCAGCTGCCGCATGTGTGGATGCAGCACGGCATCCTGAACGAGCTGACTGACCGCTGCGCCTTGGCGAAATCCTCTGGAAAGGCTGATGAATGGCCCCCGCAGCAAAGGCGTTCGTCGCACCTGCTGTAGGCTCAGCAGTGTTCGCATCTGCTCGAACAATCGCAGATCTGCGAACGGGTAGGCTGTCAGTTGATATTTCAGAAAGCTGCTGACGACTTTTTCGGCGTAGACGATGGGATTGATGGCCATTCATTCGATCTTTTCAAAATCTCTCACGAGACGACGGCGGGATCGTCAGACTTCAATTTCCGCCTCAACTTCTATACTCAATTCCGCCTGCAGTTCTTCAACAGCAACCCGCAAATCATCGTAGATTGGGATCTCGCGACCAACGATTTCGAAGCTGACCGCCAATGCGTAGCGTGCTTCGGAATCGGGATCTTTGCTCCAGCCGGGATGGCCCAGCACTGCAACGCAAAAATTCCCCGTGAGGGCGCTTGACTTCACCGTTGCCCAGTCTTTTTGAACGGTTCCTGCATTTCTGCGAACATCGGCCACGACGCCGTGATCTGCTTTCATCCCAAGCGTCCAGCGAATGGGCGTTCCCTGAGCAGCACTCGCGTCTCTTATTTCGTCCTTCAAGGCGCGAGCTCGAAACGAGGAAATCGATTCGCCAAGATGGCTGCTTTTCCAGTCGACCCAAGTCGAAAGGTAACGTCGGCAGTTTCTTCGCGTGCGTCGGGGCTGTGCGACATACGATAGTGTCACTTCAATCAACACATCGTATTCATAACCAGGGCGGCTAATGGAATCGGGAATCGGCACCTGATAGACATCGCACGCTCGGGCGCGAATCGCCGATTCGCCAGACGTGATGAACGTAGTGCGATATTCTGTATTGATCGTGGCCCGTTCCAGATCCGGAATGCCATATCCCAGAGTACGAATGACTTGCGTCTTATCAGCAGCCTGCCGAGCCCATTCAGGCCAACGAGCTGACTGGACAATCAATGCCCGATAAAGCAGGCACGGCTCGTCTGGCAGAATGCTCTCCAGATGAGCAGCGATATGGGTTACCTTTGGAGCGGCAAAGGACGTCCCAATTTCGTCACGATCGTATGCCGGCCCCGGCCCATGCAGGGTGGATCGAATCAGTTCGGGATAGCAGTCTCGGGCTTCGGCGGGGTATGAAACTGTTGGGCTATTTCCCGGTGTACGCAGAAAATCTCCGCCGAATTCTACAACTTCCGGCTTGATAACTCCCCAAATGCCAAGGCCAGATCTGCTGAAGCTGGACGGCTGACCGGATTGACTGGCAAAGCTCTGCCAGCCCAACGACCGATACAGCTGGTATGCCACAGATCCGACCGACAGAGCCTGAAGGCTCTGAGCTGGGTTTGCAATTCGTGATGATGACTCCAGCAGGAATTCTGGATAGGTCCTTCCTGCAGCAAGGTGTTCTGTGATACCGACACCTGGGGCGGTTGCTGAATCTCGCAGGTTGCCGGAACTTTGCACCATCAGGATGTCGTATTTGTGGGACAGGACATCGATTTCTGCGGCCCACGACGACATATGGCGAGTGCGGCAATGGCTATCGGCGTTAATCGAATGATTGAAGATTCGCGTCTTGCGAGACCCCAGATGAAACCGCTTCACAATCGCTCGCAGTAACACAGCGGGAAACAGAGCCATGGGCATCCCGCCGTCAGCGGCAAGCACGCGAGCATTCTGAATCCAAAACGGTAACTGGAAAGATTGCGGTGGCTGAATATGTTCTCCATAAAGAACAGCGCCAGCAACTCGGGTCCCGTGTCCTGATGGCGGCACGCGATCAACGACATCAGTTGAGACGACAGGGTGCGGCAGATAGCAATATGAAGTCGCTTTATCAATGGCGGGCTCCAGAAACCGGTGTCCCTCCTCAATGCCGCTGTCAATGACACAGACTGTTGGAGCGTCCTCATTTGGGGGCTGCAACTCCAGCAACGCTTCTGTATCAATGCCGTCAGGTGCGACATGCTGCGTAATGGTCACGTTGTCAGGTTCCGTGACCTCAAATACAAAGGGAAAGTTCAAAACGAAATCTTTCAGCCCTCTGCCACTCACTGTCACTCGCATCGTGAAACTGTCGGGCAACGAAGCGACATCGCCTGCGTTGTCATAGAAAATGTCGGCGATACTTCCACCATAACCTTCTTCAATAATCCGCCGCACTTCATCGACACGCTGGTCCTGAAGGTCCAGCCAGCCCTCATACGCCTGTACCTTTGCGTCAGCCCACTCCCTCTTTCTCTCAGCCAAACCCTGATCTGACTCTCGTTTTCTACGGACAGGCTCTGAAGGGATTTCGTGCGTCCCAAGGCACGTGATCCCAATCTCGACCTGCAACATGCCAATCTGATCTATCGTTTGCCAGACTGCGACCAAGGATTCCGACAGAATCAGGTTCACTCGTTGGGATTGATCTGGATCGTCGTCAAGTCGATGAATGCTGGCGACAGTAGCAGATCCAGACGCGCGACCCGCAAAGCCATTTGCTGCTGCGAGGAACTCTGCAAGATTCACGTCGTCACTGGCGACGATCACAAAGCCTTGCTCTTCCTCGGAGACAATCTCAAATTTCAAATGATGACGGAGGTCATCGATATCGAGCCCAGGATC
>JAYUVA010000935.1:0-2568 GCA_043754375.1 Candidatus Kuenenia sp.
GTCAGTCTGGCACTTCCATCGCTTCCCGAAGTCGTACGACGAACCGGAGTGACGACTCGCAAGCGATCCCCCGACATCCTGCTGACGGTCAGCATCAATTCGCCGGATGGTCGCTACGATCAACTCTACCTGAGCAACTACGCGCGCCTGCATCTTCAGGATGAACTTGCCCGCATTCCGGGAGTCAGCGAAGTTCGAGTCTTTGGGCAGCGAGATTACAGCATGCGGATCTGGCTGGATCCCGACAAACTTGCGGCTCGAGGCCTGGCGGTTTCCGATGTGCTCGCCGCGGTTCGCGAACAGAATGCCGAAGTAGCTCTGGGGCAGCTTGGACAACCGCCTGCGATGGACGGGCAAATGTGGCAGTTTCCACTCACGGTCGAAGGACGACTGCAGACCCCGCAAGAATTCGGCGACATCGTGGTGCGAACGACGCCGGATGGCCGGATGCTTCGCGTGCGGGATGTCGGTCGTGTCGAAGTCGCGGCTCGCGTGGAAGAGACCAACAATCGATTCAATCAGAAGCCCACGGTGGGGCTGGCCATCTTTCAGCTTCCTGACGCCAATGCTCTGGAGACGGCGGACCTGGTCAAAGCGAAGATGGAAGAGTTGTCCGTCGACTTCCCGGAAGGCGCGATTTACGAAGCAGGCTATGATACGACTCCCTTTATTCGTGAATCCATCAACGAAGTCTTTAAGTCCCTGCGCGATGCGATCATCCTGGTCGCTCTGGTCGTACTGATCTTTCTGCAGGGCTGGCGGCCGGCCATCATTCCGCTGATCGCGGTGCCGGTGGCCATTGTGGGGACCTTTGCGGCCATGGCGGTCGTGGGGTTTAGTCTGAATAATCTCACACTGTTTGGACTCGTCCTGGCGATCGGAATCGTCGTGGACGACGCCATCGTGGTGGTTGAGGCGGTTGAACAATACATCGAACGCGGCTTCGCTCCGCGCGACGCGGCAATCCACGCGATGGAAGACGTCGCCGGACCGGTCATAGCCGTGGGGCTCGTGCTTTCCGCCGTCTTTATTCCCTGTGCGTTTGTGTCCGGGATTGTGGGGCAGTTCTTCCGTCAGTTCGCGCTGACGATTGCGATTTCGACTGTGATTTCGACGATCAATTCCCTGACGCTCAGTCCGGCTCTTGCCGCTCTGCTGCTGCGTCCGAGGGACGCCAAAAAGGACTGGCTCACGCGCCTGCTCGATCTGTTGTTTGGCTGGTTTTTTCGGCTGTTCAATTTTGCGGTTCTGAAAACGATCAACGGCTATACGCTGGCGACAGCGCGGCTGCTGAGAGTTCCGTTACTGGTGCTTCTTGTCTACGGTGGACTGGTTGGTCTGACCTGGTTCGGCCTCAATGCTTTGCCGACCGGATTTATTCCGTCGCAGGACAAAGGCTATCTCGTTTGCAGCGTGCAGCTGCCGGATGCCTCATCCGCCGAGCGGACCCTGGAAACCCTAAAGAAGGTCGAGCGCATTGCGCTGGACACTCCCGGAGTCCGCAGTGTGAATTCCATCGCGGGAAACTCTTTTCAGCTGGGGGCTCGGGCTTCGAATTTCTGTTCGATGTTCATCATCTTCGAAGAATTCGCACTGCGGAAGACTGATGAAACGACGGCCGGCGCAATTCAGAAAAATCTCCTCGATGAGTACGCAGTAAAAATCCCGGAAGCCACGGTCACGATCTCGCCCCCTCCGGCGGTATCGGGCCTGGGACGTGCGGGCGGGATGAAGCTGATGGTCGAAGATCGAGGCGACGTCGGACTGACCGTCCTGCAGGAACAAACCGATCTTCTCATCGCGCAAGGGAATGAACAGCCGCAGTTAAAAGGGCTCTTCAGTGCCTTCAACGTCAATGCACCTCAGCTCAAGGTGAATATCGATCGCGACGCATGCATTGCTCAGGGATTGGATCTGGGAGACGTGTTCGGAACATTACAGGGTTACCTGGGTTCGCGATACGTGAACGACTTCAACATGTATGGTCGCACCTGGCAGGTCGTGGTGCAGGCGGACATGCAGTACCGTGATCGACCTGAAGATGTGACAAAGCTGAAAGTGCGAAATCGGGACGGGCGAATGGTACCGCTCGGTTCTGTCGCCAGCGTCGAGCCCATCGGCGGCCCGCTCATGATCACTCGATACAACATGTATCCCGCCACTTCGATCACGGGGAACGTGGCACCGGGTGTGAGCAGCGGCCAAGGTCTTCGCATTCTCGAACGCATTGCAACGGATGTGTTACCATCCACGATGGCGTTCGAATGGACGGAACTGGCCTACCTCGAAAGCACATCCGGCAGCACCGGACTGATGCTGTTTGTGTTCTCGGTCATGTTTGTTTTTCTGGTACTGGCGGCATTATACGAAAGCTGGTCCCTGCCGTTGGCCGTCATTCTGGTTGTGCCGATGTGCGTGTTGTGTTCCATCGCCGGGGTTGCGGCAGCGAAGATGGACATCAATGTCTTTACGCAGATTGGTTTCGTCGTTCTGATCGGTCTCGCCTGCAAGAACGCCATCCTGATTGTGGAATTTGCCAAGCTGCGACGCGACTCCGGTGAAGACGTC
>JAYUVA010000936.1:0-3247 GCA_043754375.1 Candidatus Kuenenia sp.
AAATCACCTAAAATCGTTTTGCTGTCATTGCGCTGTAGTATTAGGAGCAAGCAAAATGGCAAAAAAAGCAGTCAATGGGTGGCACCATCCGCAGGAGCCACGCTATGCCACGGTATCGGAAATGGAAAGTTTCTTGAGGGTTTGCCGCGCATCTGGAATGCTGTCGCCGAGGGCTTCAAGCATAATACAGATCAGGTGCTCGTTGACTGGAGTGCGAGCGAGTTGGAGCAACTGATAAAACGACGAACATGGAAATAGCCCATTGGTGAGGCTGGTGCGGACGATATAATTCCACCTCCGCCCAGCATCGGACTGCTGGTAAAGCTGAGGTAGCCGAGCTCGTCGTAGATCAGCAGATCGATCGTATCGAGCTGTCTTTAAACTCGCTCAAGCGTCAACTCCTGCTCGATTGTTCGAGCTTCTGGACCAATGTTACGCGGTGTAGACGCAGCAATGGACTGCAGCAATCCAGAGGATTCAAATCACAGAGGCACAGAGGGCACAGAGTTTTTTCGCATGCTCTCTGTGGTCTCTGGTGGTGGGAAATTCCCATACGATCAACCACGCCCTTCAAAGACTCAGGGACGTGCCACCCGCTCCGTTACGGTTAACGGCGTTGCGTGCCACCCGAACTAAACCCGACTTAACGTTCCGGCGTGCCCAGCGAATGAATCGGTCTCTACGCCGAGCCTCTGCAAGATGGTGACGAAGAGCTTCGCCAGCGGCAGCTCTTCCACTTCCGGCTTGCTTTGCCATCCAGCATCCGTGTCGATGCCGGCTCCGGCCTGATTGTCTTCGTTGCCTTTGCCGAACTTGAGATAGCGGCCGTTGGTGAAGCCGAGATTCTTGCCACCAGCGGAAATGATCGGATAGTTGCGAGAGAGGTGAAAGCTGCTCGAAGCGGAGCCGTGCATGGCCAGCGTGTTGTCCAGCATGTTGCCCTGGCGGGTCGGCTCGGGAGTGTCCTTGAGTCTCTGTGCGAAACGACCGAATTCCTCGGCCTGATAGCGGTTGTAAGTGCCAAGGTTCGCCCAGCCGCCGGGCTTCTTGACTTCATGTGTCAGGCCATGCGCGGCACCCAGACCAACCGCCAGTGACAGTAGGTCGTGTGGACCTTCGCCGTTTTCTCTTCCCAACTGGAATGTCGCCACGCGGGTCGAATCGCTCAGGAAGGCGAGGTAGATTAACTCATACATCGTCTGAAAATAGAGCCTGGCCTCTTTGGGCTCAGCATCCAGGTGCAGGTTGCCCGTATCGACCTGAGGAATCGGAGTGTCGATCCATCGTTGAGCCTTCGACAGCTTCAACTCCGTATCGCGCACTGCGTCCAGATACTGCCTGAGCGTCTCTTGATCGCGGTTGGACAGTTGCCTTCCGAGCGAGCGAGTATGGTCAATCAGCAGATCGAGGGCACTCTTGCTTCTCGCCAGTCTCGTTGCGGCGTCTTTGCCACTCGTCACGAACAGCATGTCGAAGATCTCCTTGGGCTTGTTCATCGCGGGAATCGGGCGTCCTTCGCGATTGAATGACTGAGTCTGAGCGCCGCGTGGGCCGCCAACTCCCCCGTTGGTCGACATGACCAGCGAAGCATGCCGAGTGAAATCGCCTGCGTGCTCGGCATACACCTGATCGAGCGAGATTGAATTTCGATACGGCCCGTGCCCACCGATTGGAGCACCGGTCAAATACTGGTCCGCATTCGAATGGCCATGAACGTGTCTGGCGGCAGGGTGCGACAGCCCGGAATAAATCGTGATGTCGCTCCGCAGGGGCGCAAGCACATCGAGCACTTTGGTGAGTTGAAAATCCTTCTCTCCGCCACGAGGGAACCAGCACCAGTCCGACCACGCAGGATCCGATTTGAGCGGCAATCCCACTCCATCCGGGTGATAGACACTGACAAAACGTCTTGGAGTCTGGTCTTGGATTGGACCACCGACAGCAAACGTCTCGAACCAAGGCAACGCCAGAGCGATTCCGGTGCCGTGAAGAAACGTTCTGCGACTCAGCAACACAGATTTGTTATTCATGGATTGTTCCGGATTGTTAGTTCGAGTTGAAGAGATTACTGTTGATGATCAGGTGGATCAGGCCGCGCAGTCCATCATCGCGTCGTCTGAACTGAGCGGTCAAGCTGTCGATGTCAGCGTTGTCACCGAATGCAAGCGGTCTGCCGAGTGCATAGGCCATCAGCTTATGCACCATCGCTCTGGCAAATTGATCTTGTCGATCGATCAGCAGGTATCGTTTGAGCCCGTCGATCCCAGCCAGCGGCTGCCGATTAAACAACTCTGACGTCGCATCGACAGCCTGATCGTTGATCTGAGTTCGGAAGGATCCGAGGGCATCGTAGTTTTCAAAAGCGATTCCCCAGGGGTCGATCCGTGAGTGACACGAGATGCAGGCTGGTTTGTTCCGGTGATTGATGATCCGTTCCTTGAGCGTCATTTTGAGAATCTCGGGGTCCGTCAGGTCGACTTCCGGGACATTCGGCGGCGGCGGTGGCGGCGGATCGTCGAGGATACGTTTCAGCATCCAGACACCGCGTTTGAGGGGATGAGAATCCTTGCCATCGGAGTTCATGGTCATGATCACCGCGCTTGTCAAAAGGCCGCCGCGATTCGTTTGAGGCGTGAGGGACACTCGGCGGAAATGCGGGCCGTAAACCTGAGGGATTTGATAGTGTGCCGCGAGCAGCTCGTTGACGATGGCATAGTCCGAATGAATGAAGTCCATAACGCTGTGATTGTGTTTCAGGACTTCATCGAAGAAGGCGATGGGCTCTTCCAGCATCGCGTCCTTCAATGCGCTGTCGGTGACATGAGTCACACTGTTTATCCTGTCCAACCCCAGCCATTGCTCAACGAAGTGCTGAGAGAATCGATTAGCACGCGGATCAGCCAGCAAGCGATTCACCTGAGCGGTCAGACCTTCTGGCTCTCTGAGTTTTCCCTGCTCCGCAAGTTCCAGCAGTTCGTCATCCGGGATGCTTGACCACAAAAACATGGAAAGGCGACTGGCCAACTCCAACTCGCTGATCCTTGCCGAGGATTTCGTCTCATCGGTCGTCACTCGTTGAGTCAGATAGAGGAACTCCGGAGTGGCCAGTGCAGTCGCCAGAACTTCCACCATCGCTTCTTCGAAAGTCGCAAATTCCGGCCGGTACGTCGTAAACAGGGCCATGAACTGGTCGACCTCGTGCGAGTTGACAGGTCGGCGCCAGACACGTTTTAAAAATCGATTCAGC
>JAYUVA010000937.1:0-4144 GCA_043754375.1 Candidatus Kuenenia sp.
GTCGAAGGCCATTGCGACTGCATGTATATGATCAATACGTTTCGCCGGGACTTTGCCACAGTCGCAGCGCTGGTGGCTCCCCGACCGCTGCTGATTTCCAATACGGACAAGGACACGATCTTTCCGCTGGAAGGTGTGATCGATATTCATCGACAGGTGCGGCACATTTATGAACTGCATGACGCTGGTGAGAATCTCGGTCTACAGATCACCGAAGGTCCTCACGAGGACACACAGGAACTGCACATTCATGCGTTTCGCTGGTTCAATCGCTTTCTGAAACACGATAAATCGATGATTGAGAAAACGGCAGTGAAGTTTTTTGAACCCGAACAACTGAAGGTATTCGCTCAGATACCAACGAACGAAATCAACACGACGATTGACGAGACGTTTGTGCCGTCAGCTCAACTGTCGCCGACTGAAGATGTCCTCAAGGACCAGAGTGCCTGGTACAACAGCCGACTCAGCCACCTGCGTGAGCGATGTTTCCGAGCCTGGCCGGATAATGATCCGGACTGGAAACCAGCGACAGAGACTCTGCTTGAGTCACTTGCCGTCGCAGAATTTGAACTGCCTCAACCGGAAACCTGGCAGCGCGTCCGCATCCATTTTGAAAGTGAATCGCACGTCAGGCTTTATCTCGATGTGGTGTTCTCGAAAGAGACGACGCTGGAGTCACTCGAAGACGCGACGATAATTGTCACCAACGGCAAAGATCCTGTAAAGACGTATGGCAGCGGGATCCGTTCGCCGTTGGCTCAGTCTGGCTGCATTGTGGTCTTTACCCCGCGTGGCATGGGTGCGCATGCATGGCAGGGCGATGAAGCAAAGCAGCGTCAGATTCGTCGCCGATTTCAGCTCATTGGTACAACGGCTGAGGCTCAACGAGTCTGGGACATCCGACGCGCCATTCAGGTCACCGCCCAGGTTTGCACTTCACTGAAGGCACCGCCAGTGATTCGAGGTGAGCAATCTCTTGAAGAATTGGTATTGCTGGCAACACTCTTTGAATTGACTTCCGGATCTCAGGTACTTGCCGATGTGAGTGCCGACCCGAAGACATGGCCCGATATTCTGAATCTGACCCGCACGATGACGCCGCAGGAATTCGTGGCTCTGGTCGCACTCCGAAATGAGATCTCCGTCACACCGGAATCCCGGGACGTCGCAGCATTTGCAGAAAAACTTGCTGAAGATCCACGCTGGCGAGCGGTGGGCGTCAGCCATCCGGTACATCCACCTCGCTGAATCTCCTCGTAATGTGTGAAGCGAAAACAGGCGCAGTCAAATTAGACGACTTGCCTGGCATTTGAAACGTCACCACCGACATTCCTCAGTCCGAAACCGAGCACCGCGATGAGCAAGATCAGATTGGCGACCGCACAACGCAGCATGCGTTCTGCTTGTGGTGAAAAAAGAATTCTGTCGATCGGTTCCAGCCCAAGCAGCATCAAGCACCAGAGGACGATGAATCCGATGGCACATTTTTCCAGACGATTGGCTGAAACTGCAGCTTGACGCAACACGATGAGAGTCGCGGGCAAACTCAGTACGAAATAGTGATACCAGACAAGATTCGATGTCAGCAGATGAATCTGACATCCGATGGCAAGCAAGGTCACGTTTTCGCTGTTGTAGCGCAGTCCCGCATTCGTGCCCGATCTGCCCTCCGTTCGGGATTCTGAGTGTATCGACTCAACTCCTGCAGACCCTTTGGTGCGCCGTCGCTGAAACAGTGCAACAGCGAACACTCCCATAACCATCGCTGGCCCGGAGAAGGTCAACAACCATTCCGGAAAATGATTCGCCCGAGCATAATATGTTGGAGAGAAATTCCCCTGCTCGGTTTGAATGATCGCATCCGGAAGCGACCTGACCGCTTCGATCCAGTCGATCCACGATTGAAGTGGAAACCAAATCGCCGAAAACAAGATCGCCATCAATCCGCCAATGAATCCACCCGTCAGAGCACCGATGAGTCGTCGCCTTCCAGTGGACTCATCGCGCTCCGCCTGATGCCTGGTCCGCAACCCATCCACAATCATGGCTCCGAACCACATCACTCCACACCACAAAAGACTCGGCTTAAACGCCACACAAATCCCCAACCAGATTCCAGCCAGAAACTCTCGCCCAAAGTAGCCATCACGCTCCGCGTGATGAGCCTCCTGGTTTGGACTTCCGATCTGATAACGCCGCTTCGATTCATCAAAAACTCCAACCGGCATACCCAAAATAACAGCCAGCACTCCCACCATTCCAAACTGAATCTGATTCAAATTCGCCACGTTCATTTCACTCCGCAACGGCGAAAACCAAACCAGTACCATCGCCCCCAACAACATCGACCAACAGGGAATCCGCAGGACGCAGCCGAACGCCATAAACCCAACCATCGTCGAACCGAGACATATGATCCAATACGAATCGATCGCCGCTTCGTAGGCCTCGCCTTGTCCCTTCTCCCCCGGTTCGGGGGAGACGGTAGCCGACAGGCCGGATGAGGGGGTTGCCAGCGACACGGGATTTCCAGCGATTCGCTCTCCGCTTTCCCTACCCGCCATCACACCAAACACCGCATACAGAAACGGTGAAGAATACGTCTCCCATGACCGTTGATGCCGAAAGTCCACCGCATAAGAACACCTGGACTCAATTCCCTCCGTAAGAACCTGCTGCCATGCCGAATCCAGAATTTCCGCTCGCACATCATCCGCATACACATGCGAATCGCCGCCGGTAACAACATGCTGGCCAGTAAAATGAAACTGGACGAAATCAATGCCGATATAATCCGGTTCCTGAGCCCGCTGCCAGGCAAACCCAGCCGCATTCAGCATCAGCAGGAAACTCAATCCGTACCTGATCATCCCCATCGCTCCGACAACAACCATTCCAGCCGAATCTGTCGCAGATCGGGAGGCAGTGTAGCCACGAACCACAGATTTCGAGATTCGCAAAATGATATCGTAAACCCGCTGCCGTGGTGGACTGCAAGTCTTTGCCACACCGAATCCACCGGGAAGTCCGCGCTTGCCATCATCGTCGCGGCCGAGCAAGATGACGCTATTGTAATGCATATGCTCCGCGTGATGCACTTGGCTGTGTGAAACCACCTGTGGACACGTCGAGCCCATGAGGATTTGGCCCTTGTCATTACCCACAATTTTCTCTGAAGCATCGGCCGTTTTCGTTTAACCCGAGCCAACGGCGAGGATTCCACCGGGGCAGTGCGTGGCAACGCCGCGAAAGGTTTTTCTGAGGGAAATCCTGTGCTTCAACCCTGAAAGGGTTTCACAACACAGCCTGGGGTCGCCGCGTTGCGGCGCACCCCAAGTAAAGAGATCGGGCTGACCCCGAACCCCAACGGGGTTCCACAACCTCCGATGTTGAAACTGAAACGAAAAAATGGTCCTGGCAATGTAGAACCCCGTTGGGATTCAGAGGATTTTGTGCGGTTTTTCCTGGGGTGCGCCGTTGTCACGGCGACCCCAGGCTTTGTTGTTAAACCCAGTTGGGGTTGGGTGCGCATGGAAAAAATGTGGGTAATGACAAGGCTTTATGCCGGTGGAAACCAGGTCTGAAGACTACAAACGCAACAGCCAACCACTCTCAAGGCCCCCAACTGGCTCTATGCCAGTGGACGCCTGGTTCGAGAACTCGATGCGATTGGGAAAGTTGTCAAACCGGGCTTCCACCGACGCAACGTCGGATGTCGTCCCGCCAGAATGCGACGGACTGGTTGTATCCACAGAATTCCCTGTGACATCGTTGAAAGAAAAATCAATGACGGTCCCATTTGAAGTCCTGAAAGCTGTAGTCATGCAAAAGTGTCGTGAATACTTTGGGGTCGAGTAGACCAAGGACTCTAAAGCCAAGGAAGTGAGAGATCCAAAGGTCGGGTATGCAAAACTGGAAGCCCCAAACAATTCGGAGATTTGTGAGGGGGTTGCCCAGTAATGCTCGTACCGCCGTTGTCGAAACAGACATTGGACTGGGATACCTGAAGGCAATGGGCGGACCTGAAGGACCGCATACTCTGGCATCGGAAGTTGTGGTGACACAATTGGCGAAATGGTTTGGGTTGTCGATATTTGACTGGAGTATCATTCAGGTCGATGAACTCGATGAAATTCCCTTT
>JAYUVA010000938.1:0-2848 GCA_043754375.1 Candidatus Kuenenia sp.
TGGGAATTGCGCGAACGTGGGATCGATGTCTTTTCTGCGGGAATCGCAGCGGGTGGAAGTGACCCTGCGACCCGCGAAGCGGTACAAATCATGCGGGAGAGCGGTTTGGATTTGTCGCAGCACTTAAGCCAGCAAGTTACAGTTCCGATGCTCGAAGAATCCACACTCGTACTCACGATGACCGATCGCCATCGAATAGCCTTGATCGAAGCACGGCCTGACCTGTCAGATCGATTTCGACTGCTCAATCGATCAGAGGCCGATATTGCCGACCCAATCGGTGGGACTCTGGATGATTACCGCTGTTGTGCCCAGCAGATCCGTGACAACCTACGACTTTGGATTGATGAATTGTTCAGGAAAGATGCGTAAACTCTTATGAAAATCGGCATCGCAAGTGATCATCGCGGCGTGCAGTTGAAGGCGCGCCTCACCCAACTTCTGCAGAGTCTGGATTGCGACGTCCAGGACTTTGGTCCGTTCGAAGCTCAAAGCGTTGACTACCCGGATTTTGCGGCTCAGGTTGCCCGTCAGGTATCCAACGGACACATCAATCGCGGAATCCTGATCTGCGGCACCGGTATCGGCATGTGTATCGCAGCGAATAAATTTTCCGGTGTCCGCGCCGCACCGTGCCATGACAGCGTCACGGCGGAATACAGTCGCATGCACAACGACGCCAACGTGATTTGCCTCTCCGCCGATCAGTTGAGCGATCAACTTGCTGATCAGGTCATTCGAATCTGGCTCAAGACGCCGTTCGAAGAGGGTCGCCACGCGCGACGATTGCAGAAAATTGCAGAACTGGAACGCGAAGTCGGCAGTCAATTCTGCGAAAATGAAAAGTGTGTTCCGCCGGGTAACTCGCCGCAGTAGTGCTTTGTCCAGATTGAAAGCTTCAACCATGAAACCCGACGACCTGCGTTTCGCGAAGACTCACGAATGGGTCGCTGTTGATGGAGACATTGCGACGGTCGGCATTTCAGACTTCGCTGTCAAATTGCTCACTGATATTGTGTACTTGTCGCTGCCTGCCGTCGGAAAGAAGTTTTCACCGGGGGAGTCGATCGGCGAGATTGAAAGTGTGAAAGCTGTCAGTGAAATCTACGCGCCAGTTCGGGGCGAAGTGACGGCCGTCAACGATGAGCTTCCGGATAATCTGACGCAGCTCAACGACAGCCCATATGAAAAGGCCTGGATTTTGAAATTCCGCATGGCAGACCCATCGCAGGTGAATAATCTGCTCAGCCACGCTGAGTATCTGAAACACTGCGAGAACGCCACGCATTAGGTGCCCAAATCTCAATGTCCAAACCCAAATGACCAATGCATCGCCGGGTCATTGGTCATTGGTCATTTTTTATTGCTCATTGGTTATTCCTCACATGCCGTATCTCTTTGACACTCCCGAACAGCGGCGACACATGCTGGACGCGATCGGGATTCAGAACGTTGACGATCTTTTCGCTCAGATTCCACCTGAGCTGCAACTCAAACGCGAACTGAACCTCCCGCCTGCAGCATCCGAACTTGCACTGCAGCAGGAAATGGAACAACGCCTGGGGCAGGGCGGGACGTCGTTCAAAACCTGCTTCCTGGGTGGCGGAGTTTACGACCATTTTATCCCGGCTGTGGTGGATGAAATCACATCGCGAGGAGAATTCTACACAGCCTATACGCCATATCAGGCCGAAGCCAGTCAGGGGACGCTGCAGGCTTTCTACGAATATCAGACGCTGATTTCACAGCTCACCGGTATGGACGTTTCAAACGCCAGCCTCTACGAAGGCGGGACGGCCGTCAGTGAAGCCGTATTCATGGCCATGCGGATCAATGGACGCCATCAAAAGGTTGCGGTCGCAGCCACGCTGCATCCGGAATACCGGCAAGTCATGGAAACGTATTTCGCGCGCCTTGGCACGCAACTGGTCGAACTGCCGCAGACCAACGGCGTCATAACAGCTGAAACATGCCGCGCAGCAATTGATTCAGAAACAACGGCTATCGTCGTCCAGCATCCCAACTTCTTTGGCTGCCTCGAAGATGTCAAGGCCCTGACTGCGATCGCTCATGACGCGGGTGCGCTTTCGATTCTTGCCTTCGACGCTGTCAGCCCTGGCCTGCTGAAAAGGCCCGCCGAATATGGAGTTGACATCGCTGTCGCCGAAGGCCAGCCCCTGGGTACTCCATTGCAATACGGTGGACCGTTGCTTGGCATCTTTACATGTCGAAACGAGTACGTCCGCAAGATGCCTGGTCGATTAATCGGCAAGACCACGGATCGCAAAGGCAGAGACTGCTTTGCTCTTAATCTGCAGGCGCGAGAACAACATATTCGCCGCGACAAAGCCACCAGCAACATCTGCACCAACCAGGGACTTCTGGCTCTGCGCACGACAGTCTTCCTCGCCACCGTCGGGCCGCGCGGCCTGAAGCAAATGGCGACACTGAGTCATCAGAAAGCCCGCTACGCCGCCGACTTGCTGACACGAATTCCCGGCGTATCGCTGAAGTTTCCACAACCGTTCTTCCGCGAATTCCTGCTGCAGACGCCGCGACCCGCCGCCGAAGTTCTCGCCGCGCTCGCTGACAAAGGCATCAACGTCGGCCCGGATCTCGCCCGTTTTCAAATGACTAACATCGACGGCTGGCAAAACTGCTTCCTCGTGGCGTTGACCGAAAAACGCACACGTGCTGAGATTGAAGCCCTCGCGAAAACACTGAAAGAAGTCCTGTAGGCCGGACCAAGCGCAGCGCCGTTCCGGCAATTCGCGGACATGCCGGAACGGCGCTCCGCCTGGTCCAGCCCACAAGCCCTCCAATCTGAACACTGGAAACTGAAAACTTC
>JAYUVA010000939.1:0-3598 GCA_043754375.1 Candidatus Kuenenia sp.
AGACAGATGCCGACAGCGGCCGCGTGATTGGGCACGGGTTGCTGCGTCTCTGCTTTGTAGCTTCCGATCTGCACGGAACAACTGCTCAGAGCCCCCGCCTGTCCGATGCGATCGATTCCACCCTTTGCAAGCTGGGTTTCGTTCGACAGATCAAACAGTCGGTACTTGAAGCTGGTAGATCCCAGATTGGCGACAAGAACTTTCATGTTACCGTTTCATGCAGGTCCTTTCTGCCGGAAAGGACATTCGCCGAAGGCGAACCACAGTGATGCGACCGACGCCCGCTGCATGTCGCAAGGTAGTCGTCTGTGCCGCAGCATCTGGTCGCGAAGTCCTGCCCGGCAGGCAGGACCTACTTCACCGCCGAGGGCTTCCTTACAGCACCGATTCCAGCAGGGATGCTTCTGGTCGCGGGATCAGGTGCGCACACACCAGTTCACCGGACTGTGAAGCGGCAGCGGCACCTGCATCAACGGCAGCGCGGACGGATCCGACGTCGCCTTTGATGATCGTCGTGATATAGGCAGCGCCGATATTGAGTTGCTTCACCAGCGTGACGTTGGCAGCTTTCAGCATCGCGTCTGATGCCTGGACAGCGGCAACCAGCCCCTTGGTTTCTATCATTCCAATAGCTTCGTTCATTGGTCGTTGTTCCGAAAAGAGTTCGAGTTGAATCGGGTGCATGGGATTCGAAATTTCAAGAATTTCAAGAATTTCAAATCTCAACAAAGGCATGCGGATAGTGTCTACTTCTTTGCAGGAGCAGCCGTCTTTGGTTTTGGCAGGAACGCCGTCAGTTCTTCGTGCGGACGAGGAATGACTTCCACGCTGACCACCTGTCCAAGCTTGGATGCGGCTGCGGCACCCGCTTCAACAGCAGCTTTCACCGCACCAACATCACCAGAGACGAACGCTGTGACAAATCCGCTGCCGATTTTGTCCCATGCGACCAACTGCACATTCGCAGCTTTCAGCATTGCATCGATGGCTTCGAGCATGCACACGAAGCCTTTCGTTTCGATCATTCCCAATGCTTCCGTTGACTTTGCCATGTTAAATTTACTCCAGCCTTTGCACGCTTGCATCCTGAAGCGACATTGACAAAAAAGACCGCCGCTGTCCTTGCGACGTGGTGTTCAGTGTTCAGTTTTCAGTGTTCAGTGAATTGCAGCATTTGCTGAACACTGAACACTGAACACTAAACACTCCTAATGTTGACACTGACACGGTTCCGGCTTCACTAATTCCACTTTCGTGGCGTTTTCAAGGTTGCAGGCGTTGCCTTCGTCCGTATCCAGATGCACTTCCAGCTTGATTCCCCTGGCGGCTCGGACCGCAAGGTCTTCCAGGACAGTCGTGCATCCGGGTGATTCAATTCGCAGATGGACGAGATCTCCGTTCGCCACGCCATAGTAAGCCAAATCGTCAGGCCCCATGTGAACGTGCCGCATGGCTCGAATGACACCCTGCTTCAGATCGACGACCCCATGTGGCCCCATCAGTACACAGCCGGGAGTTCCTTTGACGTTGCCGCTGACCCGCACAGGCAGGTCGATGCCGAGGGAAATGCCGTCAGTAAACGCCAGCTCGACCTGTGAATCTTCACGGCATGGACCAAGAACTCGAACGTTCGGCAGCATCCGGCGACGCGGGCCCACGACGGCGACTGTTTCTTTTGCGGCATAGTAGCCGTCCTGATACAGATCCTTTTCCGGCGTGAGCGTCGCACCAACTCCGAACAGGACTTCGACGTGTTCCTGAGTCAGATGCACATGCCGGGCTGAAATGTTGACGACTAATGGATTCCGTTTACCCGACAATGATAGATGCTGCGCAGCCATCGCTGGTGCAGGAGCGGAACGCAGCACGGGGATGTCGCTGCTGGAGTTTTGCGGGGCTGTACTCCCCGATCGCGATCCGAGATGCCGATTGAGCACATCACGCACGACTCGTTCCACGTCCGCAGGATTTAAGGTTGCTGTCACTGTCGCTCCGCTCTGGTTTTCAGTTTTCAGCAAAGTCAAACAATGCGATTCACTGAAAACTGAACACTGAATACTGAAAACTACCTCGTAACAACTTCCATGCGTACATTGGCGGACTCCATCACGGCCCGCCATTCGTCGGACACTCCATCGTCCGTCACAATTTCATGCACATCCGTCAGCGGACAGAGCATTGACAACGCCCGTTGCCCGAACTTGCTGCTATCCGCCACTAAAGTCACTCGATCTACAGCACGGATCATCTGACGCTCTGTATCGACCAACAAAGCGTTACTATTGAAAAGACCTTCCGCCGTTATCCCACCCGTACTCATTACTAATCGACCAGCGTGCATTTTCCGCAAAGCCTCCACTGCCTGCTCTCCCAGGGCAACTCCGGTCCTCGGATAGACGTAACCGCCAATGAAAATCAGTTCGACTTCAGGACGATTCATCAGCAATGCAGCGATGGGCAAAGAATTGGTCAGGATCTGCAGGGACTTGCCAGTTAAGTAACGTGCAACTTCCAGTGTCGTTGTCCCACCATCAAGCAACACTGTTTCGCCAGAAGAAATCAGTTCCGCCGTACGACGAGCAATTTGTTGCTTTTCAAGAGAGGCCCGGCTTTTCCGGGCATCAAAGTCAGAAAGTGAATCCCCAAGGAACGACGCACCGCCGCGAGTCCGCTGAATCTGGCCTATCGTGTCAAGAAATTCCAAATCCCGTCGAATCGTTGATTCACTTGCTTCAACTTCAGTCACCAGCCTCTGAAGCGAAACAAATCCAGATTCCTCAGCAATTTTGAGTATTTTCGCACGGCGTTCATCCACAATCATTGAGTTTCCGCCCCCGCAAAGCCACTTCAGTCACGGAATATGGCATGATATGAAGGATAACGCAACTTATTCAGTCACATAAATGAAAGAATTTGACAGATTGTTAACCGCGCTACGCATCTGCTTTATTCGACGCTCCTTCGTGAGACTATCAGGGATCGCTGGGCATGTTTGAATAATTCATCGCATGAATGGCTTCATCGCCCTTGCGACCTGTACAGTTGAGACAACTGAATCCTTGGTCCTAGTATCGCTTGAGTGGAATCAGACCGGTCGAAGATCGAGCAGGGAGGATCATGTGTCAAGTGTGGAAGCACAGCCAGGTGGCGACTGGCGACGGCGAGTTGATTGGCTGGCGGGACTTGTCGCGGCATGTTCGATACTCACGTTGTCCGCTCGGCACTGGTGGGTTGCCGATTTGATTGCCAACCTGCGGGTGCAGTTGATGATCGGAATGCTGGGAACGATCTTGCTGCTGTTGATCATGCGCAGATGGAGAATCCTGGTGGCCGTTGTGGTCTTCACTATGTGGCAGGCGACGGCGTTGCGTTCGGCATACATCACAGGCCACATCGAACCAAATCAGTCCAACCAGCGGTTGCGCGTCTTTCTGGCGAACGTATTGACACGAAATCAGCACCACGATCAGATCATCGCACAGATCCGTGCTGCCGATCCGGATGTGATCGCGATTCTGGAGCTCAGTTCAACTCTTGAAGCTTCGTTGCAGCGGGAATTTTCTGCAACACATGCGTACTTCGTTTCAGAATCTCAAGA
>JAYUVA010000940.1:0-4225 GCA_043754375.1 Candidatus Kuenenia sp.
ATGCGTGTCATCACGGACACTCGGCCTTTCCCGGTAATCGAGGCTCCATGGTCGGCCAGCGTTCTGGCACAGTCTCGCAGTGAGTTCGATCTGAAAAGCGCCCGGACCAGCGGACCTGCCCGTTCGCGTTCGCGAAGTCGCTCAACAAGTGCTGATGCCAGTTCCCGGGTCGCCGCAGCCGCAAAACAGTCCGTCGTCGCACCGGCCGCATCAGGGAGCAATGAGTTCTGACGCGGGTCGTCGTCCATGTTAAACTGCATCAATAACCGGTGCTCTCGGGACAACTCACGAACAAACAGCATTTGCCGGTCTGTCAGGATGGGGCGTCCTGCTGGCTGCTGCAACCTCGCGGTTTCGCCGACAGCTGTGAGGTGTGAGATATCCGACTCCGACAACGGATCACCGATGGACGTAAATTGACCGGCTTCAACGATAGCAGCCCTGATTTCGCTCACATTCGCGATCGTTGAAACCGCTTCCTGCAGCTGCGTCAGAAGTTCCGGTAGTGTCCGGCCATGGTTGCAGGCGAGTTCAAATTGTGCGAGCTGTGATTCGAAATGCTGAAGCTGAAGTGAGTTCATGGCGATTCTCGGTAGTTCGACCGTCTCGGATTCACGACCTGGAGCAGGAAATCGCGTTGAAAAATGTGTCTGGAACTTTGGAGGCATCCGAATACATTGCGAAAACCTGATGCCGGAGAGTTCCAGACAACTTTTTCAACCCATCTGGAACAGTCGAAGTGGACGCGGTTCTGAGATCAAGAGCTCGCACGAAAGTCGAAACAGTGACAGAGAAGTCTGATTGTAACGACTTCTCTGCGAGTGATCGTTATGCCAGGCGTGTTCATCGATCGGTTGCTGATTATCGCAAAGTCTGGGAGGACTCTGTCAGCCAGGCAAAGTGATCCAAATTACAGAGTAGATCCGATCGATACCGGGGAATCGCCGAGTATTATCGCCGATCGCGTCCTGTTCCCATTGTTTCACCCGGTGTTTTGACGAACTTTTCCGATAGGTCGGCTCACGCGACCGTTGGCGCCGCAAGGATGCATTCAGGCGACAAGGAGAGGACCAAAAGGAGCATGGATGTTTTCACTTTTTTACACGACCGATCCAGACGGAAAAACTCCCCCGTCGTCACCTCGCCCCCGCCGTATCGTCTGCGGAGCGAGTCTGGTTGTCCTTGTGTCCATTGCTCTCAACTGCGGCTGTCACTGCCCATATCCATGGAACAAGACGGTTGCCAACGATACGCAGGAAATTGAGGCAATTTCGGCACGGATGGACCGGCCTGGCGTCGAAATCCATCCCGCAGCAATGTCATCGTCCCCGGTGACGGTCAGCGAAGAAATTCGACTCGAGGAACTTCAGTATCGGGATGTGTCGCTTTTCGACGTGATTTCGATGGCGATGCAGAATTCGGATGTGCTGCGTGAACTTGGCGGAGTGATCCTGAGAAATCCTGACATTGTGGCCTCACGCTACAACCCCGCTGCATGGCAGGCAGATCCGCGGTTCAGCACCGAAGCAGCTCTGAGTGAATTCGACGCGCAGCTGGCGGCCACGGCTTACTTTAACCGACGAGATCAAACGTTCAATAACCCGTTTTTTGCCGGCGGCACCAACACGTTGACGGGGCAGCTTGATGACTACAACGTTGAACTGAGCAAACGCACCGCCACTGGCTCAAGACTCGCTCTGCGCGGTGTGCACAATTATGACGCCAATAACGCACCCAGCAACACCTATCCCAGCGCATGGAACAGCTATGTTGAAGGCGAAATTCGCCAGCCTCTGCTCCAGGGAGGCGGAATGGAATTCAATCGAATCGCCGGTCCCACAGCCACGCCCGGAGTTTACAACGGGCTGCTGATTGCACGCGCGAATATGGATATCTCACAAATCGACTTCCAGATGTCGGTTCGCGATTATGTCAGCAACGTTGTGAATGCCTATTGGGATCTTTACTTCGGTTACAGAGATCTGGATGCCCGGATTGGCGCCATGAACCGCGCCCTCGAAGCACTGAATCGTGTCAATGCCAGAGCGGAAAACGACCTTGATTCGGAAGCTCGTGTGGCGCTGGCCGCCGAACAGTATTATCGATTCCGTGACGAAGTGCTTGAGGCATTGACCGGCCGCATCGTTCAGGGCACCCAGAATGGAAACGGAAGCACAGGAGGCACAGTCCGCGGAACCGGTGGAGTCCAGCTGGCGGAACGTCGACTGCGTTTTCTGATCGGTATTCCCATCAACGAAAACGAAATGCTCCGACCCTCTGAAAATCCGCCTGAAGCTGAGGTTGTTTTTCAGTGGGATTCAGCGATGCAGGAGGCCCTGTCGCGTCGCCCGGAGTTGCGCCGTCAGCAACTCAAACTGCAGAAGAGGCAAATGGAATTGCTGGCTGCCAGGAACTTCATTAACCCTCGACTCGATACCGTGGGACGATACCGCTTTCGCGGTTTCGGGGACGATCTGCTGGCATATAACGGCAAATCATCTTCGCTGGGCAACCTCGCCGACGGAGACCTTCAGGAATGGTATCTTGGTCTGGAATACACGGTTCCACTTGGCTACCGAAAAGGGCACCTCGCGGTCACCAACGCGGAACTCCTGTTGAGTCGTGAACGTGCGATCCTGCGCGAGCAGGAGCGAGAAGTCATCCTCGATCTTAGCAATGCCGTGGCTGATGTTTCACGAGCCTACGCTTCCTGCCAAAACACTTTGAAACGACTGGATGCCGCATCGCGAATTCTGGAATCCTACGAGACACAGGAACAAAATGGCCTTGATGTCGACATAGATCGGATGCTCGATGCGCAACGCAGAGTCGTCGAATCCGAGATTCGCTATTTTCATTCTCGGGTGGAGTACGCGATCGCACTCAAGAACGTCCATCTCGAAAAAGGCAGTTTGATGGCCTACAACGATCTGGACATCTTCGACGGAGAAAATCCGTTGGTGCGTGAAACGATGGAGATGACAGACAACGGATCATCTTCCGAGATCCCTTTGGATCCCTCATTGCCAAACGATGAAGTTGACTCTGCGACTGACACCGATCTGACTCAGGAATGATGCCCGACGACTGCTCACGATGCGGTCGTGCCGCGACGTTTTCTACTTTCTTCAGATCTTCTGACCGACTCTATTCGTACTGCTAATCCCTCAGGATTTACGCAGGACGCGAAGAATTTCAGTTCACAATTTTCATAAGTTGTCTGGTATCGGGATGTTGAACTGCGATGATAAAGGTGATCGATTCGCGGTGGATCCGATTGTTCCTCGTGTGAATTCGGTACTACTCACAGTTGATTTCCTGTTGTGGCGCGAAGATTATCAGGCGGCGGTTTGCAGAGGTTGTTCTCGTGCGTAAACTTCTTCCTCACCAGGGTTCGGCCTCGGTGACTGGCAAATCGCAAAGTAGCCGTCACGCGCTGCCGTGACGAGCCTTGAATTGGGCCACATGGATGAAGCCCCCGCGTTGATTGTTCTTCAGTCCCATGCACCGAGGCTGATCGTGGAATTCTGTCTCGGCAGATGGATGTCGATCGACAAATGCTCATCACGGCGGAGCGTGATGGCTACTCTGGGTTACGGGCGAAGCCCACGCTGGGTTCATTCGTGGTTCAAATCGCCTTTCTGTTGACGGTTCAGCGACGAGGATGCGTCGAGCGATCCTCAATGGGTTCGCGTTCAGTCATTATCTATTTCCGGGCCTCGCGCATGATTTGTGTTTGAACCGGATTATTTGTAGGGAAATCATGTGATTCAACCCGGAACGGGTTTCACAACACAGCCTGGGGTCGCCGCTTTGCGGCGCACCCCAGGTCAAGGAGTTGGAATTGATCTGAACCCCAACGGGGTTCTACATCCCCCGATTCTTGAACCCAAATCGGCAATTGCCATGTGGAACCCCGTTGGGGTTCATACGGTTGTGTGCCGTTTTTCCTGGGGTGCGCCGTTGTCACGGCGACCCCAGGCTTTGTTGTAAAACCCCGTTGGAATTCAGTGTGGCAGGAAACGATGTAGCCCTTCAATACTCTCGAATTTTGTTGAGAAAATTCTTGACGGCGTTGCCGCCCGGGGCTTCCTTCGCTCCGCTCAGTCCAGGCCAAGCCACCCGACGCCCGCAAAAACCTGCGGCTCGCGCCAAGGCCTGGAAAAGGGGCCGATAACCCGAAGGGTGCTGCACACTCTCAAACCAAGGGGGACACAGCACTGTG
>JAYUVA010000941.1:0-5196 GCA_043754375.1 Candidatus Kuenenia sp.
GACTTAATTGTCAATTCGGACGCATTGCGTTCGATTTTCAGATAGTTCAGAAATGCCTGGATGGCAGCATGCACGGAAAGGCTCCGAATCCGAACTTCAACACGCACTAGAAGTAGGTTGGGAAATCTTCTGCTTCCATCTGCATCTCTTCACTTTGCAGATCGCGGACGCGTTGAGACAATGTTGCCGCATCGTACCATGTAAAGTCAAGTTCTGTGTCACCTGCAAATTCAGCAAGTTGATCCAAAACCTGCTGGACGCTGTTGTCGTCGTAAAGGAAAATGTATCTCTGGCCATTCCGAACAAGTGCCAGGACGTTGACCGCTCGACTCATTTCAGGCTCGCCTCATCAAAGCCGCCACAATAGGATTTTTGTGCTGCCAGTTGTATCGGACGCTGCGGTGTTGAGTTTCGAAACATTCGCAGACAGTGTAAAAGTCAACCGTGAGAGATTCGCGGCAACCGTTACGAACACCGTAAACCGAACTGTCTCCGGCAGTTCATGCTGGTCCGTCCCTGTGAAGGTGCCGTTGGAAATCTTTCTGCTCTCAATCGCGTAATGAGGAATTTCATGAGCCCTGTTGAAGTGGATCGCCCTTCGCGTAAGCCATACCCGGAAACACCTTCCGGAATCATGCGCCTGCCTGCGAGCTTCAGAGCAGCCGCCGCCGCAGCGAGATATTTTGATCCGACCAGTCGCGAAGCGCAGGCGGAATCGATCACCGTGCGGATTCGCTGGTTTGGTTTGTGTGTCGGCTGTCTGTACGTGAATCTGATTCAGCGTGAAAATGGTCGTCCGGAACTGAACGGCATGTTGGCCCTGGGCGCTGTCTATGCGCTGGTAGATACACTCGCCAGCTGGAAAGGCAAGGTCCTCCTGAAGGAATACCGCATCGGCATTTCATTGATGGAGGCGCTGTTTATCGGACTGCTCTGCAATTTTGACCAAGGTGTCAGCAGTCCGTTTCGATTCTATTACTTTCTTTCGGTTCTCGTCTGCGCGATTCGCCACTCGCCCAGGCTGACGTTTGCCACCTTCGGCCTGCATTCCGTCAGCTACATTGTGCTGGGCATGTATGCGGCACCGCAACAGGAATCCGATTATGCGGCACCGCAACAGGAATCCGATATCGTGACCATGATTCTGACGCTGGTGTTCCTTGGTTGGGCCGCATGGGCCATTATCGCGCTGACAGGACTGCTCAGATCCGCCGGACAGAAGCTGGTGATCCTGAATGAAGAACTGCAATCCAACCAGCAACTGCTTGAACGCCGAATCGCAGTCAGAACAAAAGAACTGCAGGAATCACAGGCAATGCTCGTCCAACAGGAGAAGCAGGCCGCATTTGGATTGCTGGCTGCCGGGATCGCACACGAAGTCGGCAATCCCCTGGCGTCAATCAGTTCCATTATCCAGATGCTCAGTCGAAAGAACTCTGACGAATATGTGAAACAGCGCCTGGACCTGGTCGATGGACAACTCACCAGAATCCAGCGGACGCTGCGTGAGTTGACAGGCTTCAGCCGACCGACCAACCAACAGCAATCGACCGTCGATGTGCATGCGGCGATTAACGACGCATTGAACATTGCTAAATACTACAAACGCTGGAAAGGCAAGACCATTGTTTCAAGCTTTGCTCGCAACCTGCCGCACATCCGCACGGTCTACGATCAACTGGTTCAGGTGATGCTGAATCTGATTCTCAACGCTCTGGACGCCACGAATGAAGGTGCAGCGATCGAGATTACAACAGAGTTGATTGCGGACACTGATTCCGTGCCCGCCAGAATTGGAATTCGTGTTCGAGATGAAGGTCACGGAATTCCGAGGGAAACACAGGAACAGATTTTTCAGCCATACTACACCACGAAGGATCATGGCACAGGACTGGGACTCTTCGTGTGCCGCCAGCTCACGCGACATGCACTCGGAGGAGAAATCACGCTGATCAGATCGACGCATCAAGGCACTGAGTTTTTTGTGACTTTGCCGGCGGTTTTGGACACCGGATCTGAGGTTGGCTCGCATTCATCCATCGTCCATGCGGCAGACTCCTGAACCCAATGACGACCGGAAGGTCGATGCCGGTGCGCTCGTTATTTCGGTGAAATTCCTGCACGCAGGTGTCACAGTTTCGAAATGCACTCATCCAGATTCATCACGACGTTCATGACCGCCGACCATGCAGCCAGATCAGCAGAGTTGAGCGATGTTTCACGTGGCGAATTTCCAACGCTCAGGAACTCTTCGGAAGCCGTGGAGTTGGTGTTAAAGTGAGTTCGAGCGGTCGCAAGTATTTCCTGCAATGTCGCCTTTTCTGAATCGCCTGGTAGTCGTGCGAGTACGATCCGGAATGCAAGCTCGATTCGAGTTGCGTCGTGATCCGCAGCCAGCATGACACGCTCCGCCAGTTTGCGGGCAGCCTCGACGTAAGTGGGGTCATTGAGCAGCACCAGGGCCTGCAACGGTGTATTGGTGCGAGCGCGTCGGACCACGCAGGTTTCACGATCAGGTGCGTCAAAAGTGGCCATGCCGGGTGGTGGGCATGTACGTTTCCAGAATGTGTACATGCTGCGTCGATACAACCCGTCGCCGCTGTCCGCAACGTACTTGTCGCGACGTTCCACACTGACGTCTTCCCAGAGTCCGTCGGGCTGATACGGTCTGACACTGGGCCCACCCATTTTTTCCCTCAGCAGGCCGCTGACAAACAATGCGTTGTCCCGGACCGTTTCAGCCGGCAATCGATAACGGGCACCGCGCCCAAGCATGAGATTACGAGGATCACGTTGCAGTTGTTCCGCAGTGACATTTGATGACTGCCGATACGTGGCAGACATCACAATCTGTTTCAGAATGTCCCGCTGACGCCAGCTCTGTTGCACCAGTTCCGTGGCCAGCCAGTCGAACAGCTCCGGATGACTCGGCAACGCTCCCTGAATCCCGAAGTCCTCTGCCGTTTCCACAATGCCCGTCCCGAACAGCATTTCCCACCAGCGATTCACAGCAACTCGAGCCGTCAGGGGATGAGTCGGATCAGTCAGCCAGCGTGCCAGCTGCAACCGGCCAGGAACTTCGGGGGTGGTTGTGGCGACAGCACTTTCGAGCGACACCAGTGTCTTCGGAAACGCCGCAGTCACCTGTTCCCCGCGCTGATCGTACTGACCTCGCTTGAGAACGAAGATCGGGCGAGGTTCAGCAGGTTCGGCCATCACCATGGTGGCGGGGATCTCGGCATCCAGCTTTGTACGCAGTTCGGTCAGCGAAGTTTTTTCAGCCTCGAGTGCGGTCGGATCGGCACCAGCCTCGGCAGTGAGTTTGCCAAGTTCCTCTTCGACGACTTTCAATCTCGCTTCGATACGATCCAGTTCCGCCTGCTGCTCGGGTGTCGGCAACTTCAACAGCGGTTCTGCCATCCGTGCGTTGTTGTACGAAACCACCTTGTCCGGTACGTTATTGAAAAACGCGGCGAACTGATAGTACTCCTTCTGAGTCAACGGATCGTACTTGTGATCGTGACACCGCGCACATTGCAAAGACGTTGCAAGAAACACGGTTGCTGTCGTGTGTACGCGGTCTGCGACGTATTCCACGTGATACTCTTCTTCAAAGATTCCGCCTTCAGTTGTCAACACATGATTGCGATTGAATCCCGTTGCAACTCTCTGCGATACAGTCGCATCCGGCAGCAGATCACCCGCAAGCTGCTCCGTGAGAAACTGATCGTATGGCATACCGTCTGCGAACGCCTGGATGACCCAATCGCGCCACGGCCACATCGTGCGTGTCTCATCGTTGTTGTAGCCGTTCGTGTCGGCGTAGCGCGCGGCATCCAGCCATTGCATCGCCATGCGTTCGCCATGCCGCGATGACTGCAGCAAACAGTCAACGACGTCTTCATAGACGACTTCCTTTGCAGAGGTGCTGAGGCGATTCTCGAATGCGTTGAGTTCTTCCAGCGACGGTGGAAGACCCGTCAGGTCGAAGGTAACTCGCCGCAACCAGACATGTGGAGCAGCCTCTTCTGATGGCTGGAACTGCTCATCCTCCAGACGTTTCAACACGAACGCATCAATCGCATTCTTAGGCCAGGATGTATTGTGTACGGTTGGAACGGTCGGGCGAACGGGCGGTGTGTAGGCCCAGTGCGAAGTGAATTCCGCTCCCTGTTCGATCCACTGCTGCAAAATGAGTTTTTGCTTTTCCGTAATCGGTTTCTTGGCCGACGCGGGTGGCATCTGCGCATCGGCATCGTGGGAATTGATGCGGGCGATAAGTTCGCTGTCGGCGGGTTGACCAGGCACAATTGCGATGAGTCCACTGTCGCGTGCAGTGGTCGCAGAGTCCTGGCGATCAAGGCGAAGCCCCGCCTGACGGGCAACTTCATCCGGCCCATGACAACTCCAGCAGTGATTCGACAGGATCGGACGTACATCATGATCAAACCGTACTCGTTGCTGCGCCCGAGCGGTCTGCGGAGTCTCTGCGGCAATCATTGCCAGCGATATCAGGATGGTGGTCAGTTTGAAATTCATGTCAGTGATTCCGATGGAATTTGTGTGATCCTGACGATTATATGAGTTCATGAGCTTTGACGCCATCAGTTTAGCCCTCAGCCTCGCGTCAATGGGGCCGCCGCTGATCAGCGGCGGAAACAGCACGGCTCCCAGGCCCATTGCCGGGCTCGCTTTGCGAACCGGATTGCAACGATGTAGTCCGTCAATTGGGGGCACTGGCGGTCTGTTGCTTGAATCGTTTAACCCGTTGCCGCAGGCGACGGCGTCACCGGAAACCGTCGCCTGCGGCTCAGGGTTAAACAAATTTGCTGGCTGTGCATACTCAATCAACACTCCGCTGGCGTGGGCCGACAGGAAACGGTGCGGCCCTGACGGCCACTCCGCCCACAGAATGGAGCGGAACAAAGAACGTAAAATGGAAAGTTGCGGTGCCCGGCATCGGTTCATCATCTCCGGTGATTTGGGGAGATCAGGTTTTCTTAACGACAAACCAACGGATTCGCATCCGTCTCGCCCTGTACCGACGGCCAGCATGGACAAAAAAAGTGAGACAAAAAAAGTGACTGGCACTTGGCTGCGGCTTGGCTTTGGAAGAGAACAAGGCGACTCTGGCGAGCGGCTGGGCGTCAGCCCTCCGTGTGCGATTTAATCTTGAACAGTCATGGTTGTTGGTGA
>JAYUVA010000942.1:0-4643 GCA_043754375.1 Candidatus Kuenenia sp.
CGCGGGTAATTGATCTTGCAAAGACCGGCGGCTAGCGCCTTGCCGCCCACAAAAACAGCGGTAATCTGACAGACTCCTGGATGATCTGTACCACCGAGCGTCCTCGATCACAAATTTGTCGGTGTATTTTGCCCGCGAATCACGTTAGAAATGTCCTCCGTTCGGGCAAATTACGGCGCGGTCTTCGTTTCAATCGCGGGAGTGACGGATTCCACGAACGCCGCCTGACCACCGACGACCGGCAGCGTGATCGCTGTGGCGTCGAGATCGATCGTAAGTTCGGTTCCAGGGTCCGGCCACAGCGTGAAGTCACGGTCACTGGAAAAGATCATGAGTCCTAATTTTTCGCCCTTGGCAATGACCTGGTCATCCGGTTGGAGATCAAACGTCAGATCATAGAATTGCCCCGGCACGAGCGGTTCGCTTTCCGTTAATGAACGATGATTTTGCGGATCCGCCCAGCCGCGCGTGATCACATCGTCCGTGATGCGTTTGCTGTCGGTCCACGGAAGTGAGACGAGCCAGACTGAAAGATTAGCCGCTGGCTTGTTGCTCGCCAGTCGAATTGACAACTTCGCAGTGCCGGAGAGATGTAATGGCCCCGTCAGCACGGGCGTGGCAAACAGCAGTCGATGATCGGTCCATTCCGCTTTCGCGAGGACCGCTCCGCTGAACGAAAAATTGTCGATGATCTTTCCGTTGCCCTGGCCAGAGCAGGCGTCCGCCTGCAGGCGGCCAACCTGTGATCCGCCGTTGATCGGATGCAATGTCACGCCGACTGCTTCCGGATGCGGATAGTCTGGATACGATGTTCCGTCCCTGCCTTCGACTTCTTCGCGCACGATCCATGCTTTTGGACTTTTCTCAACGCCATTATCAACGCCGTACAGGTATCGAGTGAACCAGCGATTCATCTGTTTGAGCGGTGGAGGTCCGCCGTGACCACCCTGATGCATGTAAATTTGCACGGGAAGTCCTTTCGCCTTCGCGGCCTCATAAATTCGCACGCTGTGTTCAGGCATGACGTTCCAGTCATTGAATGCATGTGACATCAGGAGTGCAGCTTTCATCGGGCCAAGATCATTCAGATAGTCTCGTCCGGCCCAGAACACATTGTAGTCGCCCGAAACGCGATCGAACCCTTCCGCCATTTCCTTGTCGCGTACATTGCAGTCGCAGTGCTTGCGCAACTTCGGATCTCCGCTGTTGACAAAATTGTAGAGCACATCAATGTCCTCACCCATGTAACCACCGGGATGGCGAATAAGGCCATGAGATCGATAGTAATGATAATATGACGTGTTCGGAGCCACCGGAATGATGGCTTCAAGGCCGTCCACACCGGTGGTTGCAGCGGCAAGCGGAATGGTTCCGTTGTATGATGTGCCCGTCATGCCGACCTTGCCAGTACACCAAAATGCGGCAACTCGTTCATCGCCGTCCGGTGTCGTGTAGCCATTGGTGCGACCGTTGAGCCAGCCAATGACGGCTTTCGGCGCGAGCGATTCATTGTCGCCACCGATTGTCGGACATCCCTGCGATAACCCCGTGCCGGGCGACGAGGAATGCACGACTGCAAATCCGCGTGGAACCCAGTCACCAACCTGCGATTCCGAGATTGTCGGTCGCAGGCTCTGCTGTTCAATCGCAGCAGGTGTCACATGCTTCGGAGGCTGAGCACCAACTTCGTGCCGCGGGCTCCAGAAATACTGCGCGTCGTTGGTGCCGGTGCCGGCATAGTAGGGACTGGATTCGTAGACGACGGGCACTTTCAGACCTTCTGCATCGGTTTGTTTCTGACGGGTCACGTCAACGTGCATGCGATCGAGCTTGCCGTTACCGTCGGAATCAAATTCTGTTTCGACCCACAGATCGTGTCGAATCCAGCCCTGATTGAATGCTTCGACGACCTGTGCTTCGCCGTCTTTGAAAACAGGTTTCGCGGGGGAAGCTAATTCGTCGGCCACTGTCGATGCCGAGATGAAAGAAACGATGCAAAGAATAAGTACTCGGCTGAACATTGTTCGCTTTCGTTGGTGAGCGGCTGGGCGTCAGCCCTCCGTGCTACGATTTCCGTCTCAATAAACTTTTAATCGTTGGATGGTCCACGGAGGGCTGACGCCCAACCGCTCGCCTCTGTGACTATTCCAAATGACGCCCCTGTCGTGCTGGAATGCCGTGAGTCGCCAATGGGCGTGGCGGAGGAGCGCCCAACTCAAATCGTTTCAGAAACGCGGGTCGATCACGGCGACCTCCACGAGTGTAATCACTCCAGAGTATTTCTGCGACGGTTTGAGGTACATGCTGATCGTCCGAAGTCAGAAATTCAAATAACCGCTCGAACAATCGAATAAGCGAAATTCCGTGCCGACGCTGTTCCCGTTCGTACAACCAATCGGAGAACCGCAGCAGGCGATCAAATGCGGATGTCTGATCATCGATCATCAGCCGCAATGTCGCCGGGAAATTTCCGCTGTTGCCGATCAGGTCCCAGTATCTTGCAAAGCGTCGCAGCCGATGAAGTGTGTCAAAGTTCAGCAGGCGATTGCTGAGAATTTCGAAGGGCGGAGACGGACTGTAGATCATCTGCCATTCATCGTCGTGCCGTACAATCGGCGTTCCCTTCAATCGTTTCAGAATGCCGACCTGAATCTCCTGCGGTCGCAGTGCGAACATCCGGTCAAAACCGTGACCGAAACTTTCCAGCGTTTCACCGGGCAGGCCAACAATCAGATCGGCATGAATATGCACGCCGGAATGGTCACGCAGAAAACAAAAGTTTTCTTCCAGCTTCGCGTTATCCTGAGGACGACTGATGAGCTGGCTCACGTCATCATTGAATGACTGGACGCCAATCTCAAACTGCAGCACACCCGGCGGAAATCTCACAATGAGTTGACGCAGTGATTCCGGCAGCCGATCCGGAATCATTTCGAAGTGCAGAAATAGACCCGGTTCACAGCGATCCAGGAAGAACTGCAGGATGGCCCCGCTGACACGCAGATTCAGATTGAACGTGCGATCTACAAATTTGAACTGCCGTGCACCGCGATCAAACAATGTCTGCATCGCCGTCAGAAACTGATCAATGTCGAACAGTCGAACAGGGATCTCCAAAGCCGACAGGCAGAACTCACACGTAAACGGACAGCCGCGAGACGCTTCCACGTAGATCACGCGATGCGCGATGTCTTCGTCCGAATATTGGCTATACGGCAACAGAACCTGGTCCAGTTGCGGCACTGGAGCGTGAATAATTTTGGGGATGTGTGTGACGTTTAAGGCAGAAGCAGATGACTGCAATAGTTGCGCGCACAATTCACGAAACGCATGATCGGCTTCGCCAGTAATGACGTAATCAGCGAGCGCAATAATGGCCTGGCCATCCGTATCGTAACTGACCTCCGGACCACCCAGCACAACAATCGTGTGCGGTCGGACACGTTTCAGATCCGCGATCAATCGAGTCGTCTGTTCGACATTCCAGATGTAAATTCCAAAGCCGACGATACGAGGTGAGTGTTCCAGAATCGCCGACAGCATATCGACGGTATTGTCGTTGGCCGTGAATTCCAGCAGCAGTGTCTGCGGCCTCAATGCACCCATGTTCGCCAGCAGATATCGCAGACCAAACGAACTGTGGCTGTATCGGGCGTTCAAGGTGGAAAGGACGATGTCAGCCAAGAACAGAGACTTTCAAAGGTCACGACGGAAAATCAGATCTGTTGTTTCAAGAGAATCCCGACCAGTAATTTCTGCCCATTTCCTCAGGCCATCGGACGCGAAGCCATGGCGATAAATTTCCAGCCGACGAGATACCATCCCTTGCCATACGGATCGCACCAGCGAACTTCAGATCTCAGAATCACCGATGCGCCCTGCGTGCTGTGGATTTCCAGTGTTGCCAATGAACCTACGCCCATCGGCACACTGCAGATAATCCCGATTCCCTGAGCCGACATGTCTTTGGAAAATGCCGACAGACTGAGGCCGTGTGGGACATAAATCTGCACGGGCCGCACAAACGGATGACGTGGCTCCGTCCGTCGCTCAGCCAATCGCGAACGCTGAATTTCCGACAGCAGTCGATCAATTTCTTCCTGCATTTCTATTTCCTTTCGCATACTCAACGATTCAATCACGAATGCAAATATGACTTCGCTGCGATTCCAGTGTATCGGGGTAATCCGATCGCGCATGAACGCCACGGCTTTCGCGCCGCTCCAATGCTGCGGCCGCCATCGCCCGTGCAACCAGCATCATATTCTGAAGTTCCCAGCCGGCAGGATCGACAAGCTCACGACGACACACATAATTCGCCCAAAAATCGAGCTGCTGCCGAGCGGCCACAAGGTCCTGTTCATTCCGACTGATACCAACATTGCGCCACATCAGACTGCGCAGTGAATTGCGAATGTCGGTCAGGTCAAGTGGGTCGTCCATACGCGACTTTAATGTCATCGAAGGCGACTCCAGCCGCGGCGCTGTGAAGTTGTCCGGCTGACCCAATGCCGCCTGTGAAGCATTCTGACCACAGCGCAGTCCAAACACAACGCCCTCCAGAAGACTGTTGCTCGCCAGTCGATTGGCTCCGTGCAGCCCGGTTGAAGTGACTTCTCCGGCCGCCCACAAACCCGGCAATG
>JAYUVA010000943.1:0-4073 GCA_043754375.1 Candidatus Kuenenia sp.
GTGGACTCGGCCGGAAACCTGACCGTTGAGTACGTGTTTCCGAAGTCCGGAACGTATCGACTGTTCGCCGACCACCAGCCAAAGGGACAATCTCCCGGACTGGCGACCGGAGAACTTGTCATCGCGGGTGACGATGAGGCAGCGGTTGCGCTCGTGCCGGACACTTCGGACGACGTCACAGTGGGCGAGATGAAAGCACATGTCGCCATGATGCCGGGGACGGAGGCAACAACAGTGCGCTTCCATCTCGTCGATCTGGCGGGAAAAGCAGTCACCGACCTGGAGCCCTGGCTCGGCGCGATGGGGCACCTCGTCATCATCGGAGCAGACGGTCGCGACTACGTACACGCTCATCCGCTCAGCGAAGCCCAAACGGCTCCTGACGGAACCGTTGAGTTCGCGGCTCTTTTCCCGGCGCCCGGTATCTATAGAATGTGGGGCCAGTTTCAGCACAACGGGACTGTTTTTACCGTGCCAGTCACAATCGAACATCGACGTGACATACCGTAGTGAGAAACAGGATTCATGCAGATCATAACGCCCATTCTGGTTTCAATGCACAGCAACAGCACAATTCGAGTTGCTTTCCAGTGTTCTGTTGATTCCTGATAGGACAGTAAAATGACGGTGATGATATGAGCGACTTGCAAATCTCTACCGGCGCAGCCAGCGGGAACATGAACGCTGACGCAGACACGCCAGCGATTCTGGAAGGTCACACGCCATTGGCTGTGCGAAGTTTCGGCCTGACCGACACTGGCCGGGTCCGCGCCGTAAATCAGGACCAGTTTCTGGTAGCCGTTCTGCTCAAGGCTTTGCAAGTCGAGCAAACGAGTCTGCCTCAGAAGAGGATTCAGCACAGTCCCGATCGGAGTTACCTGTTCGTCGTCGCCGACGGCATGGGCGGTCATGCAGGCGGAGAGCAAGCCAGCGCTATGGCCATTGACTCGGTGGAAACATTTGTCCTTGGCACCTTCAAGTGGTTCGCGCAATTCAAAGATCCGGAACAGGACCAGGTGTTGACTGACTTCCAGACGGCTCTGGGCGAAGCAAATGCCCGCGTACTGGCCGAAGCCAGGGATTGCCCGGAACTCCGTGGCATGGGAACGACGTTGACACTGGCCTACAGTCTGAATGACGTGCTGTTCGTCGCCCATGTCGGCGATACTCGCTGCTACCTGTGCCGCCAAGGGACTTTTTACCGCCTGACTCACGACCACACTTTGGTGGAAGAAATGGTCCGGAACGGAACCGTTGCCATCGCAGATGCTGCCAAACACCACTTGCGTCATGTGATAACGAACGCCGTCGGTGCTAGTTCAGCCAATCTCAAAGTCGAGGTCCACAAGCTGCAGCTCGAAGCCGGTGACCGAGTGCTGCTCTGTTCGGACGGACTAACAGGAATGCTCACGGACGACGAAATCAACGAGATTCTTCACTCCACAGCCGAACCGGAAGGTGCGTGTCGGCAACTTGTGGCGCGGGCGAACGAAGCGGGTGGCCGGGACAATATTACCGTCGTGGTTGCGTACTTCCATGTGCGACCCGAGACGGATGGAGCAGCCCTTCTGCGTGAGCCCGGCGTTGAGAACCGTAACGGAGGATGCCCTACGGGTTTTAAAATGGGCTCTCAGCATTCGTGTGATTGTATCCAGCCTCACATTGAAGCCTCGGCAACGTAAGAAGCTTGATACATGCAACTGGAGTGTCGTTCATAGATCGTAGTAGTTGGGGTCATTCGTTGCAGCAACTTGAGTTTCATCATCCGATTTCGTTGGTCAGTTCAGGATGGTTCTTATCGAACGATCAGCGTCCAGTTCGGTCGCTCCGCGTTCTCAGAACACCCCCCCACCGCAGTGCATAGACGATTCGCTGACATTTGTCCTACCAGTTGTAAATCGTTGAGTGGCACACGAAGTGCATAGCCTTAACGGGAGCAAATGTAGTCGTCGCAAATCATGGGAGAAGTTGACCGACGACGACTTGACGACAATCGCCGGTCAGCGTCATCAAATGGTGGGAATCCTGCAGGAGCGGTGCGGCTATGCGAAGGAACGCGCGGTGAAAGATCTATCGACTTTCGCCGACAGCATAAAATAGAAAGGCCCTGTTGTTAAGGGTGTCTCACGAGGACGAGTGTTGCTGCGTGTAGCAACACGAAATTGTTACTCAAGTAAGGAAACGCATGATGTTGAACTTTAAACCGCTGGGCAGAAATCTTCTGCTTGGAGCACTTTGCACCGCGTCGTTTGGATGCACCGAATCATCGACCGCAACAACTCGCACGGATCCATCGACGGATGGCGATGTGACCGTGACTGCAGGAAAACCCGTGTTGCCGAACGATCAAACGTCCACAAATCCCACCGAACTGGATCGTACCAACACGGAACTTAACGTCCGTGACCGCGATGACTCGACAAAGACGCCGCTGGACCAGAATGAAAACAAGGCGGACATCAAGATCACGGCCGACATTCGCAGCAGAGTCGTTGACACAGAAATGTCTATCGACGCTCAGAATGTGAAGATCATCACTCAGGATGGGAAAGTGACGCTTCGCGGACCAGTCCATACGGCCGCTGAAAAGGCAAAAGTCGAACAAATCGCCACGGATGTCGCTGGCAAAGACAATGTCGTCAGCCAGCTTGAAATCGATGCAAACTGATATCGCCATCGGGCAGATATCACCCATTTCAGATTCCTTACTCACATTCTTTCACGGGAGATTATTCATGTCAAAATCTGTCTTTTGCACAGCCAGTGTTGCTCAAACCGAAACGATGATGCGACAGTTGAAAAACTCTGGTTTTTCTGGAAACGACATCTCAGTTCTGATGGCTGATAAGTCGGGTACCCGAGACTTTGCCCACGAACACAACACGAAAGCACCAGAAGGCACTGCAACTGGCGTCGGAACCGGCGTTGTTTTAGGCGGCGCACTCGGCTGGCTGGCTGGTATCGGAGCATTGGCCATTCCAGGCCTTGGTCCATTCATCGCAGCCGGACCCATCATGGCCGCACTCAGCGGAGCAGCTGTTGTGGGGACTCTTGGCGGGGTCACCGGGGCACTTATTGGAATGGGCATTCCTGAGTTCGAAGCCAAGCGTTTCGAAGGCAGGGTCAAGTCTGGAAGTTCGTTGATTTCCATTCACTGCGACGACAGTGACGAAGTCAGGCGGGCTAAAGACATCTGTGAAAGCGCCGGAGCCGATGACATTACAGTCGGCGGCGAAGTGGCGGTTCACGATAGCGGCACGAAGCGAAGGTCCGAAACGTCGTCTATCGACGACCGTGACCCAGTGATTACATCGCCGCCCAGAATGTAATCGAGGTGGCTCACTCGGGAAGTCTGGATGTCAGCCTTCCCGGATTTGTGTGCCAGATTCAAACAAAACAACTCAACTTTACAAAGGAGCGATCAATGAAACTTAAAACACTGCAGGATCTGTACGTCGATCAACTGAAAGATCTTTACAACGCAGAGAACCAACTTTTAAAGGCATTGCCAAAGATGGCGAAGGCCGCCACGGCACCGCAACTTTCAAAAGCGTTCACTGCACACCTTGAAGAAACAAAGAGTCAGATTGAACGTCTGGAAACAATCTTCACTGAGTTGGAAATCAGCCCAAAAGGGAAGACCTGCAAGGCCATGGCGGGGTTGCTTGAAGAGGGGGCGGAAGCCATCTCTGAAGATGCGGACCCGTGCGTAAGAGACGCCGCGTTGATTGCTGCGGCGCAGCGAGTTGAGCACTACGAAATGGCCGGATACGGTTGTGTGCGGACATTCGCCCGTCTGCTTGGCCATGATGAAGCGGCCGATTTGCTGCAGACGACACTGGATGAAGAAGGCGCAGCAGACAAGAAGCTCACTGATCTGGCGGAATCTGTGATCAACGTGGAGGCGGTCAGTCCAGCGTCAGGCAGTTAGCTGTTTGATTAGTCGGAACGCGCTGGTGTTCGGTTAGTTGCGCAGTCCCTGCAAGAACCGGGTGTCAGCGCACTCCGGCTTGTACTTCAATCTCGACAGTCGAACCGCACTCTCCGAAGAACACAATTAAAGCTATGAGCCA
>JAYUVA010000944.1:0-2523 GCA_043754375.1 Candidatus Kuenenia sp.
AACATCGGCAGCATCGCGACCCAGACGGACTCCGCTTCCGTGCCATAAAACCGAATTTCCATTTCATTGAGCTTGTCCTCGAGCTTCGCCCGACTCACATCACTGATGCCGATCAGCGGAACATGGGAGCGTTTGAATTCGCCGCCTTTGCCTGCCAACGAATCTTCGCGAGACGGATATTGCCAGGTGAGCGCAGTCTGCGACAGCGACGCTTCAAACATCTGGCTGGCGTTCAGGGTCTTATTATCCAGCTGCTGCATGACCTCACTGTAGGACAGGCGTGCGCCACTGCGACCGCGTGCAGCGACCGAAATGACGACAGCCGCAATGAGCCCGATCGCGATTAAGTACCACATGCCGTTATTTGACTGACTGCGGTCTTTACGCGGCGAACGAACGGGCTTGCCGGAATTCCCCGAATCATTTCCAGACGACTGATCCTGCTGACCTGACATTCTGCACTTTACCTGCGGAAAAATCCGGCTGACCGTGATCGTTGCGAAACCACAAATTCAACGGCAACCGGAATGGATATGTTCAACGACAAAACAGACGCTTCTGACCTGCAACTTTAGACCTGCATATTGTAGCGGTCAACCAGTGATGAAACGACAGCAGCCAAAGTTTTGATTCCTGAGGACGGGTTCGTGCGGCCTGACGGACCAGAATGCAAAAAACACGGGCGGAATCCAATCGCAGGATTCCTTTTTGCGGCTATCATTCGGCAAAATTCCTTGACTTTCAGAAAACCCAAACGCTGGAACGTTCGCCCATCGCGGATTGTTCCAACGCTGCTCAATGGAGGACGCATGGTTCGCGATTTTACAACGGAGAGTCTGTCTCACGATCCGATTCATGGGTACATCCCCTTTATTTCCCGCGTTGGTCTGCCGTCCGGTGAAGCTGCCGAACAGGATCTGATCGACCATCCGTGGGTGCAACGGATGCGGCAGATTCACCAGTTGCAGACCGCGTGGTGGGTATTTCCATCGGCTGAACACATGCGGTTTCAGCATGTGCTGGGCGTCATGCATCTGGGCACTGTAACCGTCAATGCCTGGTACGACTCACTTGTCGATTCGTGCCGAAATGTTCCGTCCAGGGCGTGTGTTGAAAGCATGGTGCGGATTGCCGGTCTGCTGCACGACGTCGGACATGGACCGTTCGGCCACTTCTTTGACGACCATTATCTGGCTCAGTTCGATCTGACGCACGAAGACATCGGCGGGCATATTATCGAACACGAACTCGGCGATATCATTCGTCGCATTCGTCGCAATCCCAATGGCCGACTGCAGCCGCTCGAAGAAATTGATCCCAGGCAAATCGGTTGGCTCATTCGCCGTCCGTCCGGCACTGCGGAAGATCAGGAAGGTCATCCGGACTGGCTGCGGAAACTGCGGTCGCTGTTCAGCGGCATCTACACGGTGGACAACATGGATTTTGTCCTGCGCGATGCGTACATGTCAGGCTACAACACCAAGGCCTTCGATATCTCCCGCCTGATTCACTACAGCTTCTTCACCGAAAACGGTCTCACGATCCATGCACGCGGCCTGCCGACACTGATCAACTTTATCGAAACCCGAGCGAACCTGTTCCGGACGATCTACTTCCATCGCACGGTCCGCGGCATCGACATCGCGCTCGAGGACTATTTTGCGGAGACGATGCAGCGAATGTTTCCCGGCAACCCGTTGCACCATCTGAAGGCCTATCAGGGACTCACGGAAACATCGTTCCTTGTCGATGTTGTACGCTGGGCCGACAGCGCCGATCCGAAACTTCAGGAGCTGGGCAAACACTGGAAGGCGATCATTAACCGTGAAGAAATGTGGCGGATGGCGTGTGAACGCACGATGCACTTTCACGGTGGCCAGGCCGAAAACACAACCATCTTTTCCGAACCGGATCTCGTGGAACGTCGAGTTCGCGACTATCTGCCGAAAGCAATCAGTGATATCCCGCTCCGCATCGACGTGGCAAAACATTATCACCGTCCGAGTGCCCGAAAACCTGTCGGCAAACAGAATTACTGGTACGACGCAGCGAGCGGTTTGTCCCATGAACTTGACGACGACGAACTGTTTCGTAGTCTTCCCACCAGCTTCATCATCTTCCGCATCTATAGCCGCGATCACAGCCACGACAAAGAACTCAACGCCGCCCTGCAAAAAGTCGCCGGCGGTGCAGGCGGTGATACGAAGACGAATATGTAGTGTCTGGCGTCCAACTTACAAACGACACGCGATCGTGTGAACTGGCTGCGGATGAAGCGGATTGGGCTCGCGACACGGTTTGTTACGTGGCGGACGGTATTGCGGCCGGCATTCGCGATACTGGCGCAGCGACGCAGGCCGGTGCGGCTTTTGGCTCGTTCTTTCCAAAAGATCGACAGAGGGTCGGTCTCGCTGAGATTATCAGCACGAAGCGGAATTACGCTCTGACCGCCCTGTTTGCTCCACGCAGTCCCAGCCTGAAATACACCGAGTTCGCGAGGAATTCATGCTTGGCCAAATGTCC
>JAYUVA010000945.1:0-5074 GCA_043754375.1 Candidatus Kuenenia sp.
TTCTTGTCGTCAGCAGCTTCCCAGTGAATGAAAACGCCGCACACGATGCACAAAGTTTCGCATTGATCCTTCGGAATCACGCCGGACTTGACGCAGTCGGTGACCGCATCCGCAACGGCCTTCTGAGCCGGTCCGAACATCTGCACTGCCTGCCGAGCGCCCTTGATGGTCACTTTGGTGATCATCACGGTCGATGGCTTGACGGACAGGTTTGGAGTGCCAGCCAGCAGGTTGCTGTGGCCCATCTTCTGGTTTGCGAGTGCGTGAGCAAACGCTGAACCCACAGGACCGCATTTGTCACCGATCAACAGGTCGATGTGCGCAATTTCAAGGCCGTCACCGCAAAGTGCTTCGCCTACAAACATAGACATTCTCTTCTTCTTTCTTTACAAAAATCAGCGGAATCAAAAAACAGCGACCGCAGACAAGTTTTCAAAAGCAGCCTCAGTACGAGAACCCACTTTTTTCAGGACCACACTTTTCAGTTGTCTGCGGAAGCAGCATCCCGCTGCTTCTGCAATAAGGTGCCTGTGTTGTGGACAAGGTCGCCTGACACATGGAACATACCGGGCTTGATTGACTTCCGCAGAAGCCTCCGATCAACTTCCGGCATGTTCAGCTTGTGACAGGATTGCGAATTGTTTGCTGTTCTTCAACTCATCGGCCTCAGATGTCGCCAACTTCGCAGAAACTTAACCCAATCTCAGCTCTGAAAACGACTCGATCCGTCCTTTTATGCGGTGCCAGCGTGCGCAGCGTCGCCGAATCTGCGATTGCAGCCGGATTGCGTCCTTTATGCGTGGACTTCTTCGGCGATGATGATCTGCAGAATTTGCTTGGTTCGGGACGCGGTCGCTTTGTCGGTCGGATCGATGGCTTTGCACAACTCCCCCAGCTTGTTCGGTCAGTTCGCAGCACGATTCCAATGCTTTGGACCGGCGGACTCGAGAATCACTCAGACACACTCCGCGAAATCGCTCAGCATCGACCGGTGATCGGAGCCGCTCCGGACATCATCGATCAGCTTCGCGATCCGAGGAAATTGAACCAGTGGCTGCTGGAAACCACGATCGGCGTGCCTCGGGTTGCGACTGAGGCGACAGCCGATGCGGATTGCCACTGGCTGAGGAAATCGGTGGCCAGTTCGGGGGGAATCGGGATCGACCTTCATTCTTCGGGCAGTCCCATAACTCCGGCACTTGCGTCGCGTGGCTTGTATCTGCAGGAATACATCGACGGTGTGCCAATGTCTGCAACTCTGTGCGCGAATCAATCGGGAGTCCACTTGTTCGGCATGTCATTACAACTGATCGGATGGCCTTCGCTCGGCGCGTCCGGATTCCTGTTCTGCGGCAATGCCGGGCCGGTCGATCCGGGTGAGTTGGTGACTCAGCAAGTGCTGGAAGCCGCACGAATCCTTGTTGCACGTTCCGGCCTGCGCGGGGTGTTTGGAATCGACTTCATCCTGAGACAAAGCCGTGCGTGGTTCCTCGAGGTGAATCCGCGGGTCACGGCCTCGCACATGCTCTTCGAACTGCAGCAACCGGGTCTGATCATTCATCGACACCTTGCCGCGCTGGGTTGGACATCCGTCCGTCCGCGAAGGTCGCTGGAGAAGAATGCGTCACGAACACTCCAACCAGTTTCACCAGCCGCCGCACGGCTGATTCTGTGGGCTCGTGAAGATATCCGTGTGCCGGAGGAGTTCGGCACGGAGCCTCGCTCCACCGTAAAAATCACTGATCGTCCGCAGCCGGGCACCATGGTTCCCAAATCCAGCCCGCTCTGTTCGATTCAGCTCTCGGCAAACGACTGTGACGACGTCATACGGCAACTGGATATGCATGAAGACGTGTCCTGCGCGCATCCAGATTCCTCGATGAGCACTTTGCGAGCGCTGGGCTATTCGCCTCAGACAATCGCCGCTCAACTCAAAATGCTGTGGCAGAAATTCAACCAATCAGCGTCCACGACGTTGGGACGCAAGTGCTGAACGATTATGGCTGGACTTCGCGCGGCCAGAAATGAGTCCGGCGAGCGAAGCGGCGTCAGCCCAATGCCACTCGAATTGATCAGTGTCGCCTTTCGCTCCACGAAAGTAACGCTACTTTTGCGGAGCAAAAGGCGACACTGAATCAGCGAAAGTCGCAAATCGAGTGCCATTGGGCGTGAGCCCTCCGGCGCTCGCTTTCGTACCGGCAAGCTGACGCATGCCGCTCGCCAATCGTCTCGTTCATGACCGCGCGGAACATATATCCAGTGCGGCTGACAATTCAGCCCGTAGTTGTTCAAACGATTCCAGACCGACGGAGATTCGTACCAGTTCATCGCGGATACCAATCGCGACGCGGGCTGAGGGTGACATGAAACGGTGCGACGTCGATGCCGGATGCGACATCGTGGTACGTGCGTCAGCCAGCGTCGGGGCAAACGGTATTGATGCGGCGGCGCGCATGAATGTGTTGACGACTTCCACTCCGCTGCCGGCCAGTTCAAGCGAAAGGATGCCGCCGGTTCCAAGTGGATACAGCCGCTGAGCAATCTCGTGCGATACATGATTCTCCAGCGAAGGATGGTAGACACGCCGCGCGCCCGGATGTCCGCTCAATGCTCGCGCAAGTTCCAGTGTCGTACGACAGATCTGATTCATCCGCAGCGGCAGTGTTCTCATACCGCGCTGACACAGCCAGGATTCAAATGGATTCGCATTCTGACCGAAAACGCTTGCCGTGCTGTTCAATCGCTTCATCAGGGTCGCAGATCCGGCAGCCAGGCCCAGCATCACATCACCATGACCGTTGACATACTTCGAGGCACTGTGTACCACAATGGACGCACCCAGCTGGCAGGGCTTGATCAATTCCGGTGTGGTAAACGTGCTGTCAACGACGAGCGGAATCTCCGGGGTCAGCACATCTGCGATCGCTCGAATATCCGAAATTTCCAACAGCGGATTGGACACAGTTTCGACCAATACGAACCTCGTTTTCTCTGTGATCAGAGAAGTCAATTCGTCTGGTTTTGTCGCGTCGAATGTCGATACACTGATCCCGCACCGCTGCATCCGATGGGCCAATTGCATCGTCTTGCCGTAGATGGCTTTGGCAAGGATAACATGGTCGCCAGCCGACGCCAGCGTCAGAAAAATGGCCCCCAACGCGCCCATCCCGGAAGCAAATACCGCTCCAGCCTCAGTTTCTTCCAGCGCGGCGATGGAGTCAGCAAGGGCCGAATGATTCGGGTTACTGTCGCGCGTGTAGATGTCGCCATGCAGTTCTCCCGCATGGATCTTTTCCAGAACATCAAGGTCTGGCACATCAAACGCCGTCGACTGATAAATCGGCGGCGAGCTGGGAACCGTGACCGACATTGCCGGATGGCCCATGCGAGAAGGGTGCTGCTGAGACATCGTGGTGAAGACTCTTTTCAAATTCGTTGAACGGTATTGCGTTTAACCCTGAGCCGCAGGCGACGGCGTCGCCTGAATCCGTCGCCTGCGGCTCAGGGTTAAACAAAATTGCTGACTGTGCGTTCTAAGCGAACTTAATGCACGCGTTGTCCCGGCACTGATCCGGTATCGGGAGACAACAGAAAAACTTCCGTCCCGCCACTGCCGCTGGCACAGACCATGCCCTGGCTCAGACCGAATTTCATTTGACGCGGCTTCAGATTGGCGACGCAGATCACGAGTCGTCCGACCAGATCTTCGGGTTTGTAAGCGGCTTTGATCCCCGCAAACACATTGTGAGTTTCTCCGCCACCTAATGACAGCGTCAACTGCAGCAGTTTGTTAGCACCCTGCACATGATTCGCTTCGATCACGCGCGCAACCCGCAGGTCGATCTTCACAAAATCATCAATCGTGCATTCACCCGCCAGCGCTTCATTCGCCAGCGCATCGCCGGCGTCTTTCCACTGATCAGCAGCATGAAAGACCACGGCAGGTGTTTCCGGAGTGGCCGGGGCAACGCCCTGTTCAGCGGCCATCACTTCTTTGCTCTCTTCGATCATCGATTCAACCTGTTTCGTTTCTATACGTTTCATTAAGTGCTGAAAAGGACTGACGGGGGTTCCCGTCAGTGGTGTCTGAGAATCCGACCAGTGTGCAATCGGGCGGTTCAGGAGTTCTGCGGTCTGCTTGACCAGTTCCGGCAGGACCGGAGCGAGGTACGTCACGATCTGTCGGAAAAGATTGAGCGTGATTGTACACACATCACGCAGTTCGTCAGCCTTCGCCGGATCTTTGCGAATCACCCACGGCTGGCGGTCATCGACAAACTTGTTCGCTTTATCCGCCAGAGCCATGATTTCCCGCGTTGCCGCGTTGTAATTACAGTCCTCGTAGTACGCCGCAATCTGTTCGCCCTTTTCCGCAGCGGCTGCAAAAAGCCCACCGTCGTCGGGATACTCATCGCTCAGCGTTTGACCGACGAGAAAACCCGCTGAACGCGAAGCCAGGTTGACAACCTTGCCAACCAGATCGCTGTTGAACCGCGAGACAAATTCGTCAAGGTTCAGGTCGATGTCATCCAGACCTGTACCGAGTTTGCTGGCATAATAGTAGCGTAGCGCTCCGGGAGGCAGGTGCCTGAGAAACGTCGAGCCCATCACAAATGTGCCCTTCGTCTTCGACATTTTCTCACCCCCGACCATGAGGAACCCGTGAATGTGGACTTTTTTCGGCAGGTTACAGTCTGCAGACTTCAACATGCCCGGCCAGAACAGCGTGTGAAAATAGGTGATGTCTTTGCCGATGAAATGATGAATTTCAGCCTTCGAATCGCTTCGCCACCAGTCGTCCAGTTTTTCATTATTCCGATGACACCATTCCAGCGTCGATGCCATGTAGCCAATCGGAGCATCGAACCAGACGTACCAGTAGTGACCGGGTTTGTCGGAGATTTCAAATCCAAAATATGGTGCCGGGCGTGACACGTCCCAGTCTCGCAACGGTTCTCCCAGAAAATGCCCCTTGAGATAATTGGCAACTTCCGATTGCAGGTGCGTGCCGTCCTGAGTCCACTCATTCAGGAAGTCGTGGAGTTGTTCCAGTTCAATAAACAGATGCTCGGCC
>JAYUVA010000946.1:0-6326 GCA_043754375.1 Candidatus Kuenenia sp.
GCTTTGGTTGCCGGACTTCCCGGACGCACGTCTGTCACAACGGCTCCTTTCACTGTATTCAGGCCAAACTGTTTCGACAGGGTGTCGTCGATCGACTGAATACCGACTCCCAGAAATGCTCTCCGCACAGTTCCGTGAGCCATCAGTTCATCACCCACCCAGCGGGCAAGGTTGACAGGCACGGCGAATCCGATTCCCTGATAGCCGCCACTTGTACTCGAAATGGCAGTGTTGATGCCGACCACTTCGCCATCCAGATTCACCAGCGGGCCACCGCTGTTGCCGGGGTTAATGGCGGCATCAGTCTGCAGAAACTCTTCCCGAGCCGTGATCCCGATCCCGCGTGATTTGGCACTGATGATTCCTGCGGTCACGGTTTCATCGAGCCCGAAAGGCGCTCCGACAGCAAGCACCCAGTCCCCGATCTCGATGATGTCGCTGTTGCCAACGGACGCGGCTGGCAGGCTGGCTGGACTGTTAATCTTTACGACAGCAATGTCCGACTTTGGATCGGTCTTCCATTCTGTCGTTACGAATTCACGCCCGTCGTGAAGTTTGATCAGCAGCTTGACGGCTCCGTTGACGACGTGGTTGTTGGTGAGAATGATGCCTGATGCATCAACGATGACACCCGATCCCATTCCGATTCGCTGCTCCGCACCCGGAGTGCCAGAGCGACCCTCAGGAATATTTTCGAAGAACTGCTTGAAGAGTGGATGATCTCGAAGTTCTTCAGGCAGTTGCCCATTTTGATTACCGACGCTGGCGTGCCTGTGAGTTCCGATTGACTGAATCGTCACGACGGACGGCATCACCTTTTCTGATGCACCACGAAACGCACTGGAGAGTGACTTTGCATAGTTGTGCGACGCCACGAGTTGGTCTGACTCTTTGCTGTCACCCGCACTGTCTGTCCAATTGATCGCGGACCCTGCCGTCGCGGGTGTCGCTCCGTTGTTGAACGCGCTGACTGCAACGCCTACGGCTGACAGCACGAGTCCCGCTGCCATCCCTTTGAATGATGTGAGTTTCATGCTGACTCTCTCTGTTCCGCAGAATTCCAGCCTGTCGAACCGCTCGGCGATAGCCGAACAACAAAGTCCACTGACTGATCCTCAACCGGGGAATACTGAAAGCACGTCGCGTGCCATCGAGATGAATTTGATTTCTCGTGTGCTTCGCCTGGCCGATGGAATCGGGTTGACGATTCATGCATGGGGCGGCGTGCCTCAAGGGGCAGAATGCCTCGCCATTCATGTTGCGATAAGGTGGGATTCTGCGATGGAGTGGACTTAAGCGTTTTCACGGTGAACGGCGAGGGGGCTCTGCTGTTTTAGTCGTAGGGTGCGTGGAGCGGAGCGCAACGCACCATTTGGGGAAAGCGTGAAAAACTGGTGTGTTCCGCTGGCGCTGCACACACCCTACGTATTCTCGTCCTGCTTCAGGCGACGGTACAATGTTTTGCGATCAACGCCCAGGATGCGAGCTGCCTCTGTGCGGTTTCCCTGAACACTCTTCAGCACGCGCTGGATGTACTGCTGTTCCACGGCTTCCAGAGTCTGCAACTCAGCGGGATTCGACGTGTCAATGCGGAATGTGGACTGTCGATAATCCCGAATCCGCTCAGGCAGATCATCGACGACCAACTTTTCAAACTCTGTCAGCGCCACGGCGCGTTCCAGCACGTTTCTGAGTTCGCGTACGTTGCCCGGCCAGTCGTAATTCAGGAAGCGTTCCGCAACGGATGACTGAAAGTCGGTTACGTTCTTGCGCATTTGGTGCGCAAACGCCTGCAGAAGCGAGCGCGCGATCAGCAGGACGTCGTTTCCGCGTGAACGCAGCGGAGGCAGATCCAGCTGAATCACATTGATTCGAAAATAGAAGTCTTCGCGATAACGCCCCTCTTCGACCGCGACATCCAGATCCCGATTCGTGGCCGTCAGAATTCGGGCATCAAAGGAGATCTCTTTATCGCTGCCAACCGGACGCAGAGTCCGCTGCTCCATCGCCCGCAACAGCTTGGCCTGCAGACTGAGCGGGAAATCACCGATTTCGTCCAGGAACAGGGTGCCCCCCTGTGCCTGCTGGAACAATCCTTTTCGCTCAACCCGTGCATCCGTGAAGGCGCCTTTGGCGTGGCCGAATAATTCACTCTCCAGGAGATTTTCAGGGATCGAGGCACAGTTGATTCCGACAAACGGTCCGTCTTTTCGATCGCTGTGACGATGAATGGCCTGCGCGACGAGTTCCTTGCCCGTGCCACTTTCTCCGGTGATCAGGACACTTGCAGTGATCGGAGCAATTTTCCGGATTTGATCGAAGAGTTTCTGCATCACAGGACTCGATCCGATGAGTCCTTCAAAACGGTCCGCAGGTTCCAGCTTGTTGCTGAGGCGACGTACTTCTTCCTGCAGATTGTGGTGACGGACCGCGCGATCAATGACGACCGCCAGTAACTCCATTTCAATCGGCTTGGTAACGAAATCCCAGGCACCGGCTCGAATGGCTTCGATGGCGGTCTCCATGCTGCCGAAGGCGGTCATGACCACAACGGGAATGTCCGGACGATTCGCAACAACTCTTTCACACACCTGCAGACCATTGACACCGGGCATATGGAAATCCGTGAGCACCACCTGCGCATCGGTTGCCGCAAGCGTCTCCAGCGCAGCGACGGACGATGTGAACCCGCTGACCTTGTAACCTCGCAGCGCAAGGTCAGCTTCGAGAAGTTCAACCATGCTGCGTTCGTCGTCAATGACAAGGATATGCCCTTTCACAGATCCACCTCCACTGGCAAAAAGACAGAGAAGGCGGCCCCCTCTCCGAGAACACTTTCGACCGTCATCCAGCCACCATGTTCTGAGACAATTCCATGTGAGATTGAGAGACCCAGGCCTGTGCCCTGTCCCACCTCTCGCGTTGTGAAGAACGGTTCAAAGACGTGCGGCAGATCGTCGTCCGAAATCCCCTCGCCGTTGTCTGCGACAGTGATTCGGACGCAGCGAATCGGCTGGCTACCGGACAATTCCGGTGAGCTGGCAATGCAACGCTGCGCGGCGATCCGGACCGCGACTCCCGAATCTTTTGACAAAAGTGCATTCATCAACAGGTTTGAGAACACTTGCTGCATCTGCGCTGCGTCGATGTTGACGGTGATTCCTTGCGAGAGTCTTTCCGTAATGGAAACCTGGGCGTTCTTCTTTTTGATGATTGGCTCCAGCAGGCTGACGGTCAGATCGATCACCGAATTCAGATCACAGAGCGTCTGTTTCGGAGTGGAGCGGCGTGCAAAATTCAGCAGCTGCTGAACGATGCCCGTCATTCGCGTCGCCTCAGCCTGAATCGCTTTTGCGCTTTTGATGACGTCTTCGGAACCAAGATTCCCGCTGGCAATCAGTCCCGCCCGCCCACTGACGACGTTCAACGGGGTGCCGAGTTCGTGTGCAACTCCGGATGCGAGCCGTCCGACGGTCTTGAGGCGATCGCCGTGCCGCAGTTGTTCCATTGCGTCGATGCGTTGTGCGGATTCGCGTTGCACTGCCTGTTGCGAAGTGTCCAGATTTTCACACATCTGGTTCAGGGCCGTCGCCAGTTGAGCAAGTTCATCTGAGCCACGAACAATGACGGGCGTGCGAAGTTCCCCGCTGGCAACCTGTTGCGTCTTCTGAATCAGAGCGTGCAGCGGTTGGGCAATCAGACGCAGTCCCACGACAGCCACCAGCAGGACTGCCGCTGCAGTCAGCGCCCCCATCAAAAAAATCGTGCGGGTAATCGTGTCGTGAGTGTATTGATCACGGCGCGCAAGCGACTCGGACATTTCCAGGGCACCCAGACGACCGTCACCAAGTTCAACGGGAAAATAGGAACAAAACAACCCCGCTCCATCCACTTCGCGAACTGAAACGGAAGCCGGTTGACCCGCCAGAAGACCAGCGAGTTGCTGTGGGGGTGCTGCGGGGCGGGTGGCATCATCTGCCGTATCATCCAGCCACACCCAGCGAATACGAACCTGCTGTTCGTCACCTTCAATCCGGGCCACAAACTGCAGCATGCCACCGCGACCGGCAGATCTCCAGGCATCGCGAAGCATCGGTTCGAGAGCCGTTACAAGTCGACCGTGCCGTGCCATCATTTCCACTTCAAAGAAGGCGACTTCACGCTGCACGGAAAGATAACCGCTGACACCCACAAGGCCGCAGGCAACAACCAGAAACAGTACGATGATTTTGAGAGTCAGCTTCATAAGATCATCGTCAGGGTTACGGCATTCGCCCTTCGCGCAAAAGAAAACGTCCGAGCCGTACTCCCGCAGGAATTCCGGTACACCGACCGCCATCGCGGCCGAACCAATCTCGCCGTGAGCATTATTCGACGTCTGACGACATGTTCCAGTCCGTCGGCACTCGAAATGCGGAATGAACCGTAATTTCATGAATCATTCACGTATCTCTGACAAGCGTTCCGGAGCCTCCAATGCCAAATCAGCCGCTGTAAGCACCAGTGAGGAAGTTCCTTCGTTTAACCGCGTGCCCATCGGGCCGCGCTTCGCTGCCAATCGCGGGGCGTTGCCCACGCGGTTAAACGATATTATGCCCAACTACTTCTGCCGAAGTTCTTAATCTTGATCGGAATTCCGCACTCGCGGCGACCCGAATTCGGGGTGCTTATGGGGAACTGATATTCTGCAACGTGGGATTATGATTAAGAGTAGGATTAAGATTAAGAGATTGGTTAGACCAGGCTCCATCCTGTTCTCCAACGAACACCGTTAGCTCGCACCATGCCGCTCATTTGAATCTCTGTGATCACATATGTTTTCCACCTCTGCTCGCAAATCATCGCGAATTCCGCAACTCATCCGCTTCAATGCGGGGTCGGGGTTGGCGTTTTTGCAGGAACCGAAACTGCTGCTGGTAACGGATGCCATCCTCGTGGCATTGATCGTGATTTTTCCATTCATTATGGGCGGTCGCGAGGCGTGGGGACATCGGATTCTGATCACACTGGCGCTGACGCTGGGTTGCGTCTGGAGTCTGCATAAAGTTCGCACGGGAGGTCGTCTTCGACTGTTGGCGGTCGAACCGCTGATTGTCGCCGGTTTGCTGCTGGTCTGGTTTCAGACGGTTCCACTCGCTCCGGCCGTGCTCGTGAAGATCTCACCCGAGTACGAACGCCTCCTTCCTGGATGGGCGGCGACGCAACTGTCGTCCGCAGAAAATGCCGTACAAGATGCCTGGAAGACGACCAGCCTGATGCCCACCGAAACTCGGCATGCATTTCTGATGCTGTTGTCGTACGGAGTCATCGCGGTCGTCGTTGCACAGCGACTGGCGACGGAAGCGGACTGCCATCGAATGCTGAAACTGGTCGGAATCTCAGGGATTCTGATGGCGGTGTTTGCTGTCGTCCAACTGGCGACATCGAATGATCGTTTCTTCTGGTTCTATCGCCAGCCGTATACCGGCACGCGCGAAATTCTGAAGGGTGCGTTCACCAATCGGAATCACTTCGCACAGTTTCTTGCCCTTTCGATCGGGCCGTTGGTCTGGTGGATGCTGGGCCAGCCTCGAGACTGCAACAGCGGAGTTCGACAACAGAAAGGACTTGGGCCGGCGAAGGCGAATCATTCACGCTTCGACAACATCGTCGATATGAACATGCTGCTCATGGTCTGTGCGGTGGGTGGCGTGGTCGTATCGATCATGCTATCGCTGTCCCGCGGAGGCATGGTGGCTGCGGCTTTGGCGAGCACCGTGAGTCTGGCCGGACTATGGAAAAGTGGTCGGGTCGGCGCGTCGCTGGCCGTCGTGATTGTGGGGGTCGGTGGAATTGCGATCGCCGGGATCATGGTCCTGGGGCAGGGGAAAATTGAAGACCGTATCGATCAACTGGCCTCAGCCGACGCGGACAGGATCGATGGAACGAATGCGCGGCGGGCCATCTGGGCAGCCGACGTAGCCGCCGTTAAAGAATTCCCGCTGCTGGGCTGCGGCGTCGGCAGTCATCCCTACGTGTACCCGGTGTATATGAAGGACTTCGTCGATTTTCGCGGTGTGATTTTTTCGCATGCCGAGAGTTCCTGGGTGCATCTGGCGACCGAAACCGGTCTGGCAGGACTTGCCCTGGTTGCGCTGGGAATGCTGTATGTCGTCGGACGAATCCTGTGGCATATCCTGAAGCGTGCGGAAAGTCAACGAGTCGCCGCGCTGGGGGCTGTCCTCGCAGGGCTGGTTGCGGGGCTGTTTCATGCCACCGTCGATTTTATCTGGTACGTGCCTGCGATTGTTGTGATCACGATCGTGCTCGGCGTCACCGGCCTGCGC
>JAYUVA010000947.1:0-3911 GCA_043754375.1 Candidatus Kuenenia sp.
GGTGTAGTTCTGGGCAACAGCATTGCCAGCACTGCCGACAACGATGAACATGGCGAGAACAGGAAGCAGGGACTTCATTTTATCTCCGGCGGGCTGGCGAGGTACGATACACAATCATGAACAGCAGTTGTGTATGTTGCACATATCAACGTCCCAAAGTCACGATTCAGACTGCCGGATTCCGATCTTTTTGAGAGATGACATGACTTCGCCATCCGGCCTGAATGCGTCCATCCAGGCACTTCGCGTCATTGCGGCAAAATCCAGCTTGAAATACGTGGACGTCGCAGCGGGTGATGCGCGCGGGTTGATTCTTCGAATGCAGTATACTGCACGCGGTTCAGGAGTGACATCTTCAAGCCGTTCACCCCTGCTCGCTGCTGAATTTCCGGACAGACGGTATCTGATCGCTTCAATCACAAAACCAATCGTGGCAATGACTGCCGTGCAACTGGCTGCAGATGGTCATCTCGCACTCAACGATGCGGTCCGTGATCATCTTCCGGAATTTCATCGCGGACCGCTGCGGCAGATCACGATCCGACACTTGCTGACTCACACGTCCGGCCTGCCCGATATGCTGCCACAAAACACCGAACTGCGAGCGGCCTTTGCGACGACGCAGGATTTTGTTAACGCCACATCCAAAATGATTCCGGATTTTGTGGCAGGCACGGATTGCCGATATTCGAGTATGGGGTTTGCCGTACTTGCCGCAATCATTGAATCGACTGAGAAATCAACGTGTGCTGAATATCTGCGGCACAATGTGTTTCAACCTGCCGGAATGAACAACACATGGCTTGGTCTGCCAGCCGAAACCGCTGATGAACTCATGCCGACTGTGCTTCCGTGTGACCTGCCGGTCTGGCAGTCGGAAGATTCTGCCTGGAGCTGGAATAGTCGCTACTGGCGAACTCTGGGGGCAGCGTGGGGAGGTGTGATCTCAACGGCTGAAGATCTGGGGCGGCTCGCAACGTGTCTGCTGAACGATGGTGAATCTGAATCGCCCGGCCTGGCGATAAGAAAAATCTGGAACAGGGCCGTCGTCCGCGTCAGCCTGTCCAATCAGACTCAACACATTGCCGGACTGTGCGAAGCTGACCGAGTCCAGCGCGCATGGGGATTTGGATGGCGCCGAAACTGGCTGGATCACACCGCCACATTCAGCGACTTCCTGGCTGCCGACGTAATCGGCCATTGGGGAGCAACCGGTACGATGATGTGGATCGACCCCGTGACTTCCCGTTGGTGCGTGATTCTCACGACACAGCCATACGAACAGAGCCGAAGCGCAATTCAGCGAATGTCAAATGTTGTCGCCGTCGGGCACATCAGGTAATCAGACTTTGCGGCGCGACAGTTCATACACCGGCCATTCGGTTCCGCAGTCGTTGCAGTGAAAACCCACAATTGTTGCAGTGCCGGGAACGGGAAGGCGACTTTTAGGGCTGATGAGCGCATCTGCCAGCTCCAGGGGTTCGATATCGTGGAGCGTGCAACTGGGACAACAGTTGTTCTGCTGAAGGATTCTGGCCCGGACTGCGGGTTCCATGAACCGACCGCTGATCACAATCGATCGACGAGCGCGATCGATCGGAATGATGTCTTCAAATGCGTTATCAGGAATCCGGTTCTGCGGCACATCCCTGCCGGACGATTCGACATTGCCAAGAGTATCTTCGTTTGGTGAAAACAAACGCAGGCGAAAGCTGTTCATCGTGGTTCCTCCATGAAACACAAGATCGAGTCGTAGCAAATCAGTTCAGTCAGCTGCTTCAACATTCCATGTTGAAACAAATCCATGAATCACGTACTGCATTTTGCTAAGTACGATACCTGACTGAAGTTTTGATCGTTGATTGAGAGAGACGCTTTGAGACATCAACGAGTGTTCCAGAACTCTATCCGCAGTCGCCCTGGAACTCAAGCAATCAGTTTATAATTTGAATCCCGGCAATGTGCACTGAATAGGGTGCCGTGAAGGCGTTCGGGAATCGTGTACAGAAACATCCGGCATTCAGTCGCGAAATCAATGAAATTCGTTAGGATTGGGGCACATGCCTCATGCATTAGTGGTTTTGAACTCCACCCGAACAACGCCTTTCCCCCAGAACTCCCGGAGCATCATGAAATGCCCGTTTTCCTTGGCATCGATATCGGAACCAGTGGCACGAAGACGCTTGCGATGCGTGAGGATGGCGAAATCCTGGCGTCAGCAACTGCAGAATACCCGCTGCACAGTCCAAAACCTGGCTGGTCCGAGCAGGCGCCGGTTGATTGGTGGACAGCGTCGGTGAAATCCGTCAAACGCGTGATGAAAGCCGCGAAACTGAAGCCAGCCGATATCGGGGGCATCGGCCTCAGCGGCCAGATGCACGGAAGCGTTTTTCTGAACAAAACCGGAGATGTGATCCGTCCCGCGCTTCTATGGAATGATCAACGTACGGCTGCGGAATGTGCCGAAATTGAAACACGCGCGGGAGGGCGCAGTAAGCTGATTCAGATGGTGGCCAATCCGGCTCTCACGGGTTTCACGGCGCCGAAAATTTTGTGGCTGCGGAATAAGGAACGGAAGAACTTCGACAAGACGGTACAGGTTTTGTTGCCAAAAGATTATGTGCGCTATCGGCTGACGGGCGACTTTGCGACAGAGGTCAGTGACGCCTCCGGGACATTGTTGCTGGATGTCGTGAATCGTCGGTGGTCCAGGGAGCTGCTGCAGAAGCTGGATCTGGATGCGAAGCTGTTTCCTGAAGTTTACGAATCAGAAGACATCACAGGAGTAATCTCCGACATCGCCGCAAAGGAAATGGGACTCAAGCCAGGTACACCGGTCGTCGGCGGCGGAGGTGATCAGGCAGCCAGCGCGATCGGAAACGGGATTGTCGGTCGCGGCGTGGTTTCTGCCACCATGGGAACCAGCGGAGTTGTATTTGCGCACAGCGACGACGTGCAGGTCGATCCGGAAGGCCGACTCCACACATTCTGCCACGCCGTACGCGGCAAGTGGCACGTCATGGGATGCGTGTTGTCAGCAGGCGGCAGTCTGCAGTGGTTTCGTAATCAATTGTGTCAGGCGGAAATCGCTGCGGCCAAAAAGCAGAAAATCGATCCGTATGAATTGATCACGGCCGAAGCCGCATCGGCACCGGCTGGCAGCGAGGGGCTATTCTTCCTGCCATATCTGACGGGCGAACGCACGCCTCACGCCGACCCGAACGCGCGTGCGTCGTGGATTGGTTTGAGTCTGCGTCATGGCAGGAATCATATGGCACGTTCCGTGATGGAAGGCGCTACGTATGCGATGCGCGACACACTGGAGATCATCAAGTCAATGAGTATCCCGGTGAAAGAGATTCGCCTGTCCGGGGGCGGTGCGCGCAGTCCGTTCTGGCGACAGTTGCAGGCCGACATTTATGGGCAGCAGGTTGTCACGATCAATGCGTCTGAAGGACCAGCCTACGGAGTGGCACTGCTCGCGGCCTCCGGCACCGGTGCCTACAAAAATGTCGTCGAAGCCTGCCAGGCCACGATTTCCGTGGTGTCAAGAACACAGAACAGAGCTGCCGCGACAAAAACTTACAATGCAGCTTATCCGGTCTTTCAACAGCTGTACCGATCACTCAGGACGGACTTCGCATCGATTCAGATGCTGATTCGGTAAAGGTCATCCCGAAAGTCTGTCTGAATCCCGCTGTTCTCCTGGGCGGCACGGCGCTAGCCTCATGGCACTTGGTTTAATGCAGTGTCGTCTTTCGCTCCGCGAAAGAAACGCAACTTTTGCGGAGCAAAAAGCGACACTGAATCTAACGAAAGCCGCAAACCAAGTGCCATGAGGCTAGCGCCGTGCCGCCCAGGAGAACAGCGGGATTCAGACAGACTTTCGGGATGACCTTTACCGAATCAGC
>JAYUVA010000948.1:0-3859 GCA_043754375.1 Candidatus Kuenenia sp.
ATGTGGCGACAGCACTTCTGGCACGGAAGCGGAATCGTGCGTTCGACCGCGATTGCCGGGATCGATCTGGCGCTGTGGGACATTGTTGGAAAGATTCACGGTGTCCCATGCCACAAACTTTGGGGTGGCCCGGTGCGCGATTCAATCCGACTGTACTGTCACCTTGGCGGTGGAGACATGGAGAGCTTCTACGAGACGCCGGTTGACAACGCAAAGCAGTTTGCTGAGCTGGCTCAAAAAGCGGTGTCGGATGGCTTTACGGCATTCAAGTCGATGGCTGTACCACCCACCATGCCGATCGAGGGCCGAAAGCCCGTCAAGGCTGCTGAAGCCTGCGTCGCTGCGATGCGGGATGCCGTTGGTGACAACATCGATATCATGGTTGACTGCCACGCTCGACCATCGCCGGCCATGGGTCTGCAGTTCGCCAAGGCGCTCGATTCGTATGGATTGTATTTTCTCGAAGAACCCTGCTGGCCCGAAAGTGTCGAAGGACTGGCCGCCATCAATGCGGCAGTAACGACGCCGATCGCAACGGGTGAACGCGGCACACATTTGGCAGCCTTTCGTGACCTGTTCGCGGCGCGAGGCTGTGAAATCTGTCAGCTGGATATTACTCACTGCGGCGGATTTACTGAATCACGTCGCGTCGCTGCACTTGCAGATGCCTATCGAATTGCATTGGCACCGCACAATCCACAGGGACCGGTCAGCACTGCAGCATCGCTGGAATTTGGTTTCTCGCAACCCGGCTACATTATCTGCGAAACCGTCCACAACGATGTCCCATGGCGACAGGACATCGTGGAAGAAGGATTCATAATTGACGCCGCGACTCGCACGGTTGCTCCAAACACGAGGCCAGGTTTGGGGATTACGATCAACGAAGAAGAGATTCGTAAACATCCGTTTCAACAGGAAATCCCACAGCGGGTGTTCTACCGCGACGGTGCCGCAGGAGACTGGTAGGAATAATCAGGCCTGTTTGGTTTTGCTTCTGTGGATACGGACCTACAATTTCGCTATGCATGCAACAAACCCACCCGACTTTCGTCATGCGTCGTTCCATGGTCGCATCGGGATCGCACGGACCGACATTACGCCGCCGGTCGGCATCTATTCACGCAACTGGGGTGCCGCGAAACACGATGTGGCCGAATCGATTCACCGGTCGTTGACACTCACCGCCTTGACGCTGACGCCAGTGGCGGGCGGAGTGACGTTAATTCTCGTGGACGCAGATCTCGGCTGGTGGAAGACGCCGCAGACTTTTTACAAGTTCCGGAAAAGGTTGCTTGAATTGCTTTCGCTTGAATCCGCGAATCTGGTTTTCGCTCTCAGCCACACGCACGCTGGTCCGCCGTTGATGGAGGCCGATGATTCGTTGCCGGGCAGCGACCTGCTTCGGACGTGGATGGAACATGTGTTCGAATCGACTGTGCGCGCAATCCGCGAAGCACTGGAGTCGCAGTTCGAGGCGACTCTGGACTGGCATCAGGGCCGATGTGGCCTCGCGACTGTTCGCGATCTGCCGGACCCTGATCCAGCGAAGAGTCGTATCATCTGCGGCTACAACCCGGATGGAAAGCCCGATGACACTCTGCTGGTTGGTCGTGTTACGGATGTGACCGGCCGAATTCGGGCGACACTGGTCAACTACGCCTGTCATCCGACGACGCTGGCATGGGACAACAAAGCCATTTCTCCGGATTATGTCGGAGCACTGCGGGCAACCATTCAGCAGTCTACCGATGCACCCGCGATGTTCATGCTGGGAGCGTGTGGCGAACTTGCACCGCGTTACCAGTACGTGGGCGACCCGGAAGTCGCCGACCGTCACGGACGGCAACTCGGCTTCGCGGCGCTGGCGACGTTGCACGGCATGGAACCACCAGGCACCCGGCTGACCTATGCCGAAACTGTGGAATCCGGCGCGCCGCTTGCCGTCTGGAAGCATGAACCGTGCAAGTTGACTCAGAAGCTGCGTGCGTTACAGACCACTGTTGACTTGCCACTGAAGAGCTGGCCATCCGCCGCGGAACTCGAACAACAGCGATTGGCCTGTCAGGACCGAGCACTGGAAGAACGTCTTCGCCGCAAACGTGACATTCGTCGCAGCGTAGGCGATGGATCAACATACCGTCTGCAGATCTACGTCTGGCGCATCGGCGACGCGATCCTCGTCGGGAGTTGCTGTGAACCATATTCTGATCTGCAACAGGAACTTCGCCGCCGGTTTCCGGAACACACAATCCTGTGCATGAACCTCATCAACGGCTCAATTGGCTATCTGCCGCCGGAGGATCTGTATGACACAGACATCTATCCCGTCTGGCAAACGCCATTCGATCGCGGGAGCCTTGAGGTGACGATTGAAGCGATGACTTCCGGGATCACAGACGTGCTGTCAGGATCGACGGCCCCGCACACGAGGGAAAACGACGACGAACACGGCAGCAGTGACACAGATTTGACAGAAGTGTGACGTTTTCCCGACTTCCAATGCGTTGATTTCGCATAACATTCCTTGTGGTCTGAAGGACGGTCTGGAAACATAACGTGCCACCGGCTGTGCTGACGTTCTTCGAGGCAATTGCTGACAAGGTTGAACTGGCACATGCAGGAGCAAACAGTCGGATGTGAATCCGAAAAAAAGGCGACGATGCGAAGCGGTAAAGAGTTATTGATTGCCAGCAACAAGTATGCTCGTGAACAGCGTTGGCAGAGTTGGTGGCACCTCATATCGACGCTGGCGTTGGCCGCAACCTTTCTGACGGTGGCCTGCCTGGATCTGCCGTTGCCTGTTTGTGTCGCCAGCAGCGTATTGGCCAGTCTTGTTCTCGTGCGGCTGTTCATCATATATCATGATTATATGCACGGAGCGATTCTTGCTGACTCGCGGATTGCGGGCGGTATCCTGCGTTTTTACGGACTGCTGGTGCTGAGTCCTCCGCAGGTCTGGAAGCATTCCCACGATGATCATCACAAGCACAATTCCCGGAAACTGGGACCGACCCTCGGGACATTTCCCGTGATGAGCACGGCAGATTATGCCCGCGCGTCGCGATGGCAACGTTTCATGTATGTGGTGACGCGTCATCCGCTCACGATTCTGCTGGGTTACGTCACGATCTTTTTTTGGGAAATGTCGCTGTTCGCCTTTATCCTGAATCCTAAAGAACATTACGACGGCGCGATCTCTGTTGTGCTGCACGTCGGCGTCGCCATTGCACTGAGTTTCATCTCATGGCAGGCGCTGTTTCTGGGAATGCTGCTGCCGATGTCCATCATTACGTGCCTGGGTTCGTATCTGTTCTATGCGCAGCACAATTTCCCGGGAATGAAACGCCGGCACGGCAATGACTGGGATCATGTGTATGCTGCTCTGAACTCGTCGAGCTTCATGCGGATGGGCCGTACTATGCATTGGTTCACCGGAAATATTGGTTATCACCATGTCCACCATCTGAATGCCAGAATCCCGTTCTACCGTCTGCCCGAAGCCATGGCTGGACTGCAGGAATTGCAGTCACCGGCCGTCACGACCTTGTCCCCATCAGACATCGTGCGCTGTCTGCGATTGAAACTCTGGGATCCCGCCGACGACCGATTGCTGACTTTCCGTGAAGCGTCGAGGGTCCACTGAAGGTATGTCAGTCGCGTGCTGGGTGTCGTCAAACATGTATGCCACGATGTAGAGCCCTGGCCGTGCAGATCCAGCGAGACAGGATCGACAATTCGCTGCGCAGTGTGCTGAGATACTTGGCGCGGGCTTCGCCCGCAACCCAAAGTGGCCATCACGCTCCGCCGTGATGAGCATTTGTCAATCGACATTCATCAACCATGAACGAACTCCACG
>JAYUVA010000949.1:0-5245 GCA_043754375.1 Candidatus Kuenenia sp.
CGGCCTGCGCCGGATTCGCGCATCATCCTCATGATCAGGTCATCAAAGCGAATGTCAGACGGTGATTGAGTACAGCCCAGATTCCAGGTGCAGCAGTACTCGCGGACTGCGGTCTGGTGGTCGGTGAAAAGTTGTTTATACTTTTTCAGATTGCGTTCCGTGATGGTCACCTTTCGCACTGATTCCGATTCGATATCGACAAGTTCTGCGTCACCCAGTAATGCTGGGTCGGCCTCCCTTGGATCATGCAACTGAATCACATGCGCGTCGAAGCGACGGTAACGAAGCTGATCGAGTCCTTTCTGAAAGCCGTGTTCGTCGAACAGATCGCTCACGACGACCGCCATTCCCGTTCTGGCACCTCGATGCAGCAATCCCTGAACAGCCTTTTCGAGATTCGTGTCGTCACCGGAGGATGGCAGTTCGTCCAGAAACTTCATGATCGGAAGAATGCGGGCCTTGCCTCGCGTCATCGGCAATTCGGTAAAAATGCCGTTCGCATAGGCAATGATGGCGACGCGATCCAGATCGGCGAGCGCGATATAGGCCAGCGCCGCCACGAGATGTCGCGCCAGATCAAACTTCGCCGGAGTCCCAAACAACATACTGCGGGAACAGTCGAGCATCAGATAGACGTGCAGATCCTGTTCTTCCTGAAATCGTTTGAGCAGTAAATCGCCGTGACGAGCGTAAATATTCCAGTCCAGATATCTTAAGTCGTCACCGCTGTTGTATTCACGGTGATCCGAAAACTCAATTCCTGACCCCATCTGCATGGTCCGCCGCTGCGCCAGCAACTGACCTCGGAACACGCGTTTCGAGGTGATCGACAGGTATTCCAGTCGCGTCAGAAAGTCAGCAGGAAACAGCATTGAGGGATCTTAGAATCGCAGGCAGGGCACGCATGCCGGTTGCCATGGTTGAGTGGATATGTTTGAACCTCGGGATTCCAATTCGGAACTGATGAACCATACACGCGAAGTTTCGGTGCCGCAAATTCCGGGAGAGGAAAATATCTTCAAGGTGGCTTTACGGCTTTTCCGGCCCATCTTCATCGGGCGTTCCTGCTTTGCCGAACGTCAGTGTCAGTTCCTGTTCTTCGCGCAGGTGGCGGGAGCGGATCTTGATGCGGTCCTTGACCAGATTTCGTGCCCCTGGCACGACGATGATGATCTGCACGCGGTTCTTAATCACATCAATACTGCTGGAGGATGTGAGTACGACTTCCTTGCCGTTTGCTGCCGGAGCCCGGGCGGCGGAAGGCATTGCTTTGTCGTAAGGCAGAAACTGTTTGTAGCCATCGGTGCCGATGACTTCCCCCTTCAGGTCACTGACGCGATACTTATTCACGTCACCCGGCAATCGCACTTCGATCACAATCCGGTAAGGCTTCAATGGTTCCGGTGTGGTCGGAATTGTGAAGGCTGTAAAACTGCCTTTCGTAACTGCAAAGCCCGCTTCCGGAACCTTCAGCAGAATCCCGCCACCGTCGCCGGCTTCGCCTTTAGAATCCACCGACGACAGACTCAGGGCTTCTTCGCTGGCGGACTTCAACCATGCAGCATTAGATTCCTGCAGGTGCTGTGCCAATTGTTGCACATTGCTCTCCTGCTTTTCCATTTCGACTTGAACGCTGCCGACCACCTCAAATTGCGGTAAATCGTCGAGGATCTCTTCATCGCCGAGCGAAGCGGTAATCGGCTCTTGCGGTTTCTGTATGAGTTCCAACCAGTCGAACCCGAAGATCGGCAACAGAATCAGCGCGGTACCCCACATAAGCAGATGAATCAAGACGGATGAAAACAAACTCACACAGGCAGGGGTGGTCAGCGAGGCTGCGACACGGCCCGGGATGGAGTTTGAAGATTCTTCATCAGCAAATTCCGGTGGATCCGTAAATGTCGGAACGGTGACGACAGTGTCCTGCTCATCCTCCGCGCGAGACGGCAGCGGAGGTGGCAGCGGCGGTGGCGACAGCATGTGTTTGCCAACCTGCAGTGAATCCGACTCCGAAGCAGACTTCGGCATGAAAATATTCTCGAGCCGCAGGCGACGGCGTGAACGGAAGCCGTCGCCTGCGGCTCAGGGTTAAACAAAATCGCTGAACGTGTATAGCAAATCAACATCCCGCCAACTGCGGTAATTGCTCTGCAAAAACCGGCGGCTAGCGCCTTGCCGCTCACAAAACCAGCGGCAATCAGACAGACTCCCAAACCACATGATCGCACATCGACGACATTTGTGTAAGTGTGACGTTCTGCGGCAGTTTGTCGCACAAAAAAACCCGACCATTTGTGGTCGGGCTTGAATTTGATTGAAGTGTTCTCAGATTTCTATTGCACGGTGGGGCCGGCACAGCGAATCAGGTGGTCTTTGTCAATGTACACCACCTCCACAGACTGGTCTGTATGGCTGAACGGCACCGGCCAGTATGCTCGAATCGTTTTGTCGTAATACACCGTACACTTATAGTGACAGTGATGGAGACGGCAGGGGCCAACCAATGGATAGACTTTGCATTCATCAAGACGATCAACCATCGGTTCTACGACGATGCGGACGTTGTTGAACTGAGTTTCCTCCAGGAATGCAAAACCGCCAGCCGGCGTGTCCGGCAACGATCTCATCACCTGGTCCTCACTTGGCGGATCAACGCAGAATACATCGCCTTCCACGGGATCAAGCACGGGCGTGCGATCATAGCGTTCCTGAGTCCATAGCTTATCTTCGATCAACTGACTCTTGTACGCAGAGACGGGAACGGCAGGCAACGTTTTCCAGAACGTCATGCCTGTCCAGATCACTTCAATAAATCCGCCGGTCAGCAGACAACCGCTGTTCGTCATTGTTGACAGACAGATTACTGCCACCACTGCGTTGCGTCGCAATTTGCTGCCGAGCGTCTGCATGGGTTTCTTCCCGGTTTTCATCGTAGGCGAGTTCATGAATCAAATCCTGGCTTGCGGACCTGCTGCCGCTGATCTGCGACTGGCAAACCCAAAGACTGCACGCCAAAACTAAGGCGTCTTTCCTGATATCGAACGATCCTTTCCGGTGACTTGTGAAAATGTTTCGATTTTGCGAGTCAAGTTGTAAGAATCGATCGTATCGATCCTGCCGATCATGCCGAGCGACACAGTTGCCAGGCGAAACCATGCGTCCCGACGCGACTCCGGCAGAATCCGCCAATGTGCGCCCCTGCAGGATTGACGTGCGCGGAGGAGGACTGGTGTTTAAACCGCGAATGGACGCGAATACACGCGAATAGCGGCAGTGATCCAGTGTGTGGTTATTTCGAATGACTCTTCAACCGGCGCGGGCTCTGCAGTCATGCCACGAAAACAACTCATTTTGCTGTTTGTTTTGACTTGATTCGTGTTCATTCGCGTCCATTCGCGGTTCAAATCTGTTTTCCATCGACGCTTCCAAAGTTGTTGACGTCCCGATCCGTACTCAGTTCGGCTTCACCGAATAATTCCCTGGATTTTGTGCTGCGCACTTCATTGGTCGTTGAACCCAACCTTGGCGTTCCGAATGAGCGTCTTCATGCCTCGCTTCAACCTTTCAGCTGTTGCTGAGCCCATTCACCAAGCGCCTGTTGCACGTCTTTCAGTGCCTTGTCGCCTGCAGCGCGCGCGGCTTCGAGATCGCCGTTGATCACATCAGACTGGCAGAAAAGATAGAACTTAATTTTCGGCTCGGTCCCTGAAGGTCGCCCCGCGATCTGAACTTTGACGGACTGCGACGCATCGGATTTGTAGACGAGCAGATCACCGCGTGGATGAGTGATCTCCGGCAGCGGACTGCCGGATGGAATTGAAATGCATCGTCCCGTACTGTAATCAAGAGCTTCCGTGAATCGGACCGATCCAAACCTGGCTGGCGGCGTCCGACGGAGTGTCTGCATCAAGCCATCAATTTTTGCCTTGCCGGTCGGCCCTTCGCAATAGATCGATTTCTGGCCTTCACAGTGATACCCGCAGTCTTTGTAAAGCTGATCGAGTTGATTCAGGAGCGATTTCCCGTCCGCCTGAAGTTCCCCTGCCAATTCCAGAATGTACAACGCCGCAACACTGGCATCTTTGTCGCGGCAGTATGAACCCGCAAGGAAGCCAATCGATTCCTCTGTGCCAAACACAAAGTGGTCAGTGCCCTGTTCTTCCATGGTCTGAGCGATGTATTTGAATCCGACAAGCAACTCATGGAAGCAGCGGGCACCGTGATGCTCAGCGACTGCTCTCGTTAACGGCGTGGTGACCAATGTTTCGACCACGTAATCCTGCGGCGAAAATCTTCCGGAGGCTTTTCGTTTGCGAAACAGATAGTCTGTAATCAGGGCCCCCACCTGATTGCCACTCAGTGCCGTGAATCCGCCAGTCGAATTTCGTACCATCACGCCGAGACGATCGGCATCCGGGTCGGACGCAAGGATCAGTTCCGCCGAGTGATTTGTACCTTTGATCCAATCCACAACCGGATTGAACACTTCAAGGTTCTCCGGGTTCGGAAAATGATTCGGTACGTTCGGGAAATTCCCGTCTGCCGCGCGATGTGGTTCAAAGATCGACACATTCTGAAATCCGGCCGCTTTGATCACTGCGTAAACGTTCGTCTCTCCCACTCCGTGCAGAGGTGTGTACACGGCACTGATGGATCGTCCGGGAGATTCGGAGAGCTTCACGACCTCCGCAACATAGTCCTTGTCGATGTCCGAACCCACAATTTGAATGCGTCCGTCTGCGACGGCCGAAGCGAAGTCTACCGTGGGAATCACATCGGCTTTTTCGACTTCTTTCACAATGCCTTTGTCATGCGGAGAAATCACCTGGGCTCCATTATCCCAGTACGCCTTGAAGCCGTTGTCGGCCGGCGGATTGTGAGACGCGGATATCACCACACCGACGTTGCAGCCGAGCTTACGGACGGCATAGACAACTCTGGCGTTGAACGATGTCCGTCAAACAGGAACACTTTCAGGCCATGCGCGGCCATGGTGCAGGCGGTGATCCTGGCAAAGTGCGGCGAATTGTTTCGTGTGTCATGGGCGATGACTGCAGAACCACCGGTTTCGCATCCGGTCGAACGCAGATATACGGCCATACCATGCGCCGATTCGGCGATCGTACGATCGTTGATCGTCGCCGGTCCCATCTCGCCCATAGAACCGCGGCGACCACCAGTGCCGAACGGAATGGCCGTCCAGAACATTGCGTCCAGTTGTTTCCATTCACCGGCGTTGATCAGT
>JAYUVA010000950.1:0-3172 GCA_043754375.1 Candidatus Kuenenia sp.
ACTCGCCTGCCGACCAAACTGGCATTGGGTACTTTGAGAGACACTCCGCACGATGAACACGCGATCGAAATACCAGCCATGTTTCAACCACTCAAGGACCGCGACAAACTCATTCTGAATCAACCGCATTCTCGCTGGTCGAGGCGCCCGGAACAAGGCAAAAACGGAGCGCTACGCCAGATTCGTCGCAGCGCGCCGGCACAACACGCTCACGTTCCGATCTGTCAATCAGTGCCCCGCGTTGAGGCTATCAACTTTCATAAAAACATTTCGTCGTGAACGCCCGATGCCGGCGTTGGACAATTCCAACAGACCACCAGATGGTTCACCACTTCTCCCACACCTTCAATTTCGCGAACAGCGCTGCAGACATCGAAGTCATCGCTGGACACGCGAATGACGCCTTCGAGGCAGATACCATTCGGTAATCTGCGGACGACAAGTGACCCGATGTCCAGCCCATTTGCGGCATTCAATGCACGCCGCACATCAGACTCCAACTGCTGGGCTGAGCGGGGAACTGCCGGTAGCGCAGGAAAAGTAAACTCTTTGGAACGAGTTTCAGCAACCATGGCCTCCTCCGTGTCGAACGAAAACCTCCCCCAAACACCCCGTAATGACGCTGAACTGATGTTACCCGGCAGAAACGGCGCAGCGAGTTTGATTTTCAAAATGAAAGGAGGTCTGAGGAAAAATTTCAGAAAAATTGCCCACCACAGTTTTCCGTACCTTCCTGGATTCACATTTAAATCAATATTTGCTGCAATGCAACTGCTTTGCCTTGATCGGCAGGAATCACCGGGGGCGACTTCACACCGGCGATTTGCGGCAAAGCGTCTCCTCATGAAGATCAGGACGATTCGCTGATTTGAGGGTCTGGTCAAGTTCGAATTTGGGTCGGCAAAAGTTGCAGCCGATACGAAATTGCGGAGCGGAAAAATCTGCTTCAGTTGCAAAATTTAATATCCAGAAATCACTTAACATCCAAGGATCGACGAATTCAGCCTTTTCACAAAAGTGAGGGGCAGTCAAAATACTGATACAACTGATTGATTTAAGGGTTCAAACACTGTGTTTGGAATCCTGCTTAATATGCTGTGAAAGGTTATGATCTTCGAGTGCTGTCATGCCAAACGAAAATTCCATGCCCGACGAATTACGTGGTCTGATTGAAAAGCGATCTGCGAAAGATCGACGAAAAAAAACTCCAGGCCGATTATCCGACGACGATGATGGACAGAGTGCCAACGTAGCTTCGGCCCGCAAGCCGCCGCGAGATCGTCGCCAGCAAAAGAACTTCCGCGATCTACTCGACGAAGACGACGAATAGCCGTCCCGATTGATCGTTGATTGCTTCGGACCGAACGCACGATTTATGCGTCGCGTGTGGTCGCGCGCGATCTTTCTGCGGGACTGGCATTCGAGCCGACGTGTCTTCCTCCGGGGATCTTTTCCTCCCCGACGGGATTGGCACAAACTCCTGGCTCTTCCTTTGACCGTTTCCGGCCGCGGCTGAGGGCGGAGGGCCTTCTGAGCCATTGCCGAACAGGGCGTCATTCCAATCTGTCGACAGCAGAAGGTCGATCGTCCGGCCCCCGCCTCCTCCCTTCAGCGACCGAGCGACGATCATGGGAATTTTGCTTCAGTCTTTTCTTTGACTGAGAGCCAGAGACCATTGAGTTCCTGATCGTCATTGTGGCTGATCGTCATTGTGGCTGAGATCGCAGCGAATCACGTTGAGATTCGCATCACCGTCCTTTGCCAGCGAAGCACGCTCCAGATCCTGGACGATTTTCTCATCGTCCGCCGACATCGCAATCCTATGAAATACCATGATTTCGCACGAGTCAGGTTTCCAACGCTCCAGCGCGAATTAGTCAGGAGCATTTTGCGATTCTGCTTCAGCAGGATCAAAGCTGATCCGTGCGTAAATCTCTGAGAGTTTGATCTGGCAGGAAATCGAATCGAGAATCAGGATGTCATCCAGAGTCCGGTAGTCGAGTAACGCCCATTGGCCGTCTGCGTTGAGAGCAAATCTTTCGACAAGTACATGATCCTGCGAGATCAACACATACTCTCGCAACGATTCGATCACCCGATAGTGCTCAAATTTCTTTCCACGGTCCCACAATTCTGTTGATGGCGACAGCACTTCCACGACCACTCGCGGGTTCAGCAGCGTGTCCACCTGATTGTCCTCAAATCGCGGCTGATCACAGGCCGCCACCACGTCCGGATAGGTGTAGAGACCTGTCTTGTTGACCTTCACACGCATGTCAGACTGATAGACTTCACACGATCGACCGTCGAATTGTTCACTGATTCGTCGACCCACATTGCTGGCAATCAGATTGTGTTTCCGGCTCGCGCCGACCATTGCAAACATCTCACCGCGAAAAAACTCGCTGCGAAACTCCGCCGCTCGTTCGATTGCAAGATATTGCTCGGGTGTGAAACAGGGTTCTGGAACTGTTGACATCGTGTTCATTTCAAAAGACTCTGAAATTATCCTTGTTCTGACGCCGCAGACACCGACACTCGCCAACTGCCAACTGCCAACTGCCAACTGCCAACTGCCAACTTCACTTCTTCCCAAAGCACATCACGCTCCCATCCAGCGTCGTCAGAAACAACTGTCCCCGCGCACCGGCCAGTCCGCCCCACGACGGAAGCGTCTCAAGTTCGACAGTGTTTTCGATTTTGCCGGTTTCCGTATTCACAGTAAGTCGTTTCGCACCTTGCTGGCCTTCGATCGCGACGTCCTGGGCGCTGAGCAGTTTTTGGACTTCTGCGTCTTTTTCTGACAGTTTCTGAAACGTCGCTTCCTCATCAATGATGTCCGGCGGGCCGACGATTTACAAGTGGAATCCTGCCATCACCATTCGGGGGCCAAAGTTGAACGTGAACTGCTTGCGGCGCGTCACCGGTTCGGTGGTCCATACCAAGTCCCCCGATTGCTGATTGATTGCATTCAGACTTTCGCCATCGTGAAAGTAGACGTTGGTGGCGTCCGCCGACAACGTCAGCGGAGAAATGCCGGTCTGCTTCGCCCACATTTGTTGCCCGGTCGCGGCTTGATGGTCTTCGTCCACTGTCCGGCGGCATCCTTCTTCAACGCCACACCATCTGGCGAATTCCCTCAAGAACCCAGTCACGTCGGCGACCAAACGCC
>JAYUVA010000951.1:0-2856 GCA_043754375.1 Candidatus Kuenenia sp.
AACGGCAAGCCGCAGGCGTCGGCGCAAGCAGTCACTGTCGCCTGCGGCTTGCCGTTAAACGAAAACTCATCCACAGGACTAAATCAACAGACCGCTAGCCGCGGGTGACACGCCTGCAAAAACCGGCGGCTAGCGCCTTGCCGCTCACAAACACAGCGCTATTCAGACAGACTCTTGGCAAAAACAGCCGATTCGGAGTTGCCCGAGTGATTCGGAACGCGATCAAAGCACAAATGTATGACGGACACCGACAGTGTGCGTGGCAGACGCCGGGCATCGTCCGTGTCATCGCGGCATTGTTGGCATTGCCATTTTTGGCATTCGCCTCTGCGGCAAGCGCTGACGACAAAACAAAAAATGAAGTAAACTCTACCACGGATCGCGTCACGTTTTTCGAAAGGCAGGTGCGGCCGCTGTTGGCGATGCGCTGCTACGAATGTCACTCCACGAAGACTGGCGAAGAAAATGGTGCGCTGGTCATGGAGACCGCCGAAGGAATTGCAGCCGGTGGGAGTCGCGGATCGATGTTTTCCAAAGAAACGCCCTCGGACGGATTGCTGTTCCGGGTGCTGGACTACAACGATCCGGACCTGCAGATGCCGCCGGACGGGAAGCTTCCGAACGAAGAACTTGCCGTCCTGCAGCGATGGATTCGTGAAGGTGCGGCCTTGCCGGAGTACAAATCAACTCCACGTCCGCACGCCAGTCAGATCGATCTGGCTGCCGGGCGGAGGTTCTGGTCGTTTCAACCACTGCCGCATGTTGATCCGCCAGAGCTCAACAGCGAGTGGATTCGACGACCGATCGATGCGTTTGTGCTGGGAACACTTCAGGCACATCACCTTGCGCCAAACTCCGAAGCGGATCGAAACACATGGCTGCGGCGCGTGACATTCGACGTGATCGGACTGCCGCCGACGCCGGAAGAACTCGATGCATTCCAGTCCGATGAATCGCCGCAGGCTTTTGACCATGTCGTCGATCGTCTGCTTGCATCGCCGCATTATGGAGAACGCTGGGCACGCATGTGGCTGGACCTCGCAAGATACACGGATTTTACACCGGACTGGCAAAGCCCCACGGATCGTGGCTGGATTTATCGCGACTGGGTCGTGCGGGCCATAAATGAAAATCTGCCGTACGACCAGTTCGTCAGACTTCAGCTTGCGGCCGATTTGATTCCCAATACAGCACCGGAAGATTTTGCGGCACTTGGGTTTCTCGGACTGAGCCCCACGTACTGGAAAGAGTTGCAGTTGGCTCCGGCGGTGATCGAACAAATCGTCGCCGATGAATGGGACGAACGTCTCGATGCTGTTTCAAGGACGTTTCTTGGACTCACGGTTTCTTGTGCCCGTTGCCATGATCACAAATTTGACCCGATCTCCACTGAGGACTATTACGGACTGGCTGGCGTTTTCGCGAGTTCGCAGCTGGATGAACGGCCGCTGCTGCCTGACAGTGAAGTTGCCGCAGTTCGCGCGGCTCGAAAAACCATTGGCGAATTGGAAGAAAAGCTGAAGAAGGTGGCTGATCCCGCGACAGCCGAAGCTGAGGAAATCCGAAAGTCCATTGCAGAAATTCGCACCGCAACGCCACATGTCGATCAGCCGTGGGCGCATGCACTTCGGGATGCCAGTATTTACGTTCAGCCTGACGGCGAAGACCGAACGCGACTGGAATATCGCGAATCGCAGTCTCGCGACCTGCCCGTGTTTCGACGCGGTAACCCCGCGAATCCGGGGGACATCGTGCCGCGTCGTTTTCTCACCGTGCTGCAGCCCGAACCTGTCGCTCCTTTCACGCATGGCAGCGGCCGCGCTGAGCTGGCGGATTCCATGCTCACGTATTCTGCAGGTCTTGTGGCGCGAGTCCTGGTCAATCGCGTGTGGGATCAGCATTTCAACGCGGGGTTGGTGGGGACACCCAGTGATTTTGGTTCGCAGGGCGACCGACCGACGCACCCGGAATTGTTGGAATATCTGGCATCTGAATTCGTCGCGCATGGTTGGGATCTGAAGTGGCTGCATCGCGAGATCCTGCTTTCCGCAACCTATCGTCAGTCTTCCGCATTTCGCCCGGAGGCTGATGCGGCCGATCCTGCAAATCACCTGCTGTGGCGAATGAATCGGCGACGGCTGGATATTGAAATGTGGCGTGACGCGACATTGGCAGCGACCGGGCGGCTGGATCTGACAATCGGCGGACCGTCACAACCTGTCGATGACCTCAGCAATGTGCGGCGGACGATCTATGCGAAAGTGGAGCGTGAAGAAATGAACGGCATCCTCCGCATGCATGATTTTCCGGAAGCCAGCTCACACAGCCCGCGCCGCGAACACACGACAACTCCGTTGCAGCAACTGTTCGTGCTGAATTCACCGTGGATGGAAAAACAGGCCGATGAGCTATGGTCGCGTCTGAAACCGATTGAATCGGACGACGATCGGATCGCGGCCTGCTATCGATTGCTGTTCGCCCGGGAAGTCACCGAGTCAGAACTTGAGATTGCTCATGCCTATCTTGCGGACGAGACGAATGCTGAACGCAGATGGAAGGATTATCTGCAGGCAATGCTGGGGTTGAATGAGTTTCATTTTGTAGATTGAGCCGCTTTATTTTGCGCGGGCTTTGTCGATCAGTTCAATGAGGCTGTCGACGGTGTAGAAGTCTGCCAGCAGAGGCTCACTGGTTCCGGGGCCGTCGATTACGATCAGCGGGATACCTTTTGCTCCCAGCTCGTTGAGATAGGCGGCGGCGACACTGCTGGCGACGCTTGTGTCGGCTTTGAAGGTCACCAGTGATTCGTCGGATTCAATCAGACTTTTGATGCGAGAGGAAGACAACACGGTCTTC
>JAYUVA010000952.1:0-14109 GCA_043754375.1 Candidatus Kuenenia sp.
TTGGCGACTTTCACCACGGTAAACCCACCCCGGCGACACAGCTCGCCGGCACGGCGGATACAGCGATCCGTTCCTTCAATCGCCTCAACCGCAATGACCGCAGTGTCATTGATAACAACGGTCTGCCCGATGTCCAGGCGACCCATTTCACGAGCCAAATCCCAGCCGAAGCGAATGTCTTTCCATTGCGCTGCGGAAGGACGACGATGTGTGAGGAATCCATGTTTCACGAGTAGCTCCGGGCAATACTTAAGAGCCGAGTCGAAAATAAAACCATCGCGTTCAAACTCGCGAATTACGGCCAGCAGAAGAGTGTCATCTGTCTTATTCGCTCGTGCATAGCGATACCACATGTGAAGAGTTCGCCAGTCGGGCATCAGCCGTATCCAGCGGAACGGATGAAACAAAACCGTTTTTTCAATCTTGCCCGCCATGATGATCCGCTGGACATTCGCTTTGCGAAACAACCGGATGGCTTTTCCAAGTCGCGCCAACGGAGCATAGCGGAATTCGTCGCAATCCTGAGCCAGATCTTCCGATGCCATGCCGCCGATGCCCAGGGCGTATACATAATGACCGGCGTTGCGTGCAGCGCGCGCGAATCGAATCGGGAATTCGCCGGCGCCTGCCAGTAGTCCCAGTCGCAAAGGCGATATTGATTCCGTAACGCCGCTGTGGGGCGTCGTCCCGTTAAAGAAAGGACGCACGAACGGCAGGATATCCGGATTCGAATCTGATGCCTGATCAGACGACATTGAACACCATGTCCAATTTCAAGATTTGACGATTTGTGTTTTCAGGAGTGGCTTGGAAAAGGGGTCCGGAACCAATAGCCAAATGGCCCAAAGTGTGCTGCGCACTATTGGTTCCTGACCACTTTTCCAGGTCCGCTACGCTGCAGCAGATTCAACGTCCGTAGCACGATCATTGGAAAGTCGTGCTCGCAAAACTTCCAGTTCCTTGTCCATTCGTTTTATCGCGTCGCGCATTTCCGGTAAGCGACGAAAGGCGGCCAACTGTTTGGATGTCTCAGCCATCGGACCGGCAGGATTGCCGAGGTAAGTCTGGCCACCCGGAATATCGCGGACCACACCCGCTTGCGCTCCGACGACTGCTCCGTCACCCAGATGAACATGATCAGCCACACCAACCTGTCCCGCACAGACCACGTAATCACCGGTGCTGACAGATCCCGCAAGACCAACCTGCGACACCAGTAAGTTGTGGCGTCCGATCTGACAGTTGTGACCGATCATCACCTGATTGTCGATGCGCGTCCCTGAACCAATAACGGTCTCGCCAACTTTGGCGCGATCGATGGTTGTGCTGGCGCCGATTTCGACATCACTGCAGATTCGAACGGTCCCGTAGTGCGGAATATGCTGATGGCCACCGTTTACGAAACGATAACCAAAGCCATCCGCTCCGATCACGCATGAGGCATGAATCGTCACATGATCCTCAATCACAATGTCGTTATACAATACGGTGTTCGCATACAGGACGACGTTGTTTCCAATCCGACATCCATCCCCTATGATCACGCCAGGCTGAATCTCGCAACTGTGCCCGATCACCACGTCACGTCCAATCACGGCCAACGGATGAATATTGGTATTTGCACCAATCATCGCACTTGAATCAACGACTGCGCGGTCAGAGATTCCTATTAATGTGCGTGAACGATGTGGTCGCAGCATGGCGGCAATCGACAGAAATGCGGTCTCTGCTTCGGGGACCAGTATGAACGTCCGATCGCTGTATTTGCCCAGTTCGCCTCCCACCGCTTCCGGCACGACAATCAGCCGACTGCGAGAGTTTCGAATGCGGCTTAGATTTTTCAGATCAGCGACGAACGATAAATGAGTGGCATTTGCCCGTTCTATCACTTCGACATCGTCAATGATGATCGCCGTGTCACCGATCACCTCACCGCCCAGAACTTCGGCAATTTCCGTCGCCGAAAGCTTTCGTCGTGTACTTGCAGCGTTCATCGAGCCCTCCGTATGCTCGTCAGAGTCCAGCATCCATGCCTCCGCCATCCTGAGTTGTAAGTCATTTCCCTCAAACACTGCAATACTAACGCCCAGGACGGAGGAACAGGGCAATTAAGTGCATTGCGACGACTGGGCAAGCAGTGGTTCCCACCCAACGCTCTTCTCGCAGAAGGCTGATTCGGTATGATTACGCCTCAAGCGGTCGATGATTTACCGCTTGGAGTGTGTTCTGTTCAGCATTCAGCTCTGCCGTTTACCCGGAAAACTTCTGCCATGGCGCATCATACCTGTTTAGTCATCGTGGCATTGTGCCTGACACACGGCCTTTTGACGTCCGTCGGCTTGGCTGAGGACGAGCCCGCCCAGCTGAAAATCGGCGACGAAGCGCCGTCCTGGGTGGATTTGGTCGGCACCAATGACGAAAAGCATTCACTGGCGGATCTGACAGACAAGCAGGTCGTCGTGGTTTGTTTCACCTGCAACTCCTGCCTGTATTCTGTTGACTACGAAGACCGCATGATAGAATTCCACAAGAAGTACGTTAAACGAAAAGAAGGCGTTGCGTTGATCGCGATCAATGCCAGTCTTAAGCCTGCGGAACGGCTCGAAAAGATGAAGGAACGGGCAAAAGCGAAGGAGTTTCCGTTTCCGTATCTGCTGGATGAGACCCAAAAAGTCGCGGCCTCGTACGGTGCGAATTTCACCCCGGAGTTCTTTGTGCTCAACAAAGATCGTCGCATCGTTTACATGGGTGCGATGGATGACCAGACGCGGGCCGACGATGTCAAACAGCGTTTTGTGGAACTGGCGGTTGAGGCCGCATTGAAGAACGAGTTGCCGGCAACCACGACGAATCCAGCCAGAGGTTGCTCAATTCCATACAAGCGGGTACGGCGGTGAAGCTGGAATGCAGTTTCCGGTCAGCGGTACCGGCGAAGTACACACATGGGCCTCATAAGCACCAGTCCAGAAGTTCCTTCGTTTAACCGCGTGCCCATCGGGCCGCGCTTCGCTGGCAATCGCGGGGCGTTGCCCACGCGGTTAAACGATATTATGCCAAACGACTTCTGCCGAGGTGCTGAGTAATCCGACGGACATGAATGTCCATCCTACGAGAAATTTCAGGGAAGACTTCATATGGAACAGTTTCAGGGACGAACGGCGTTTCTCACCGGAGCAGCATCAGGCATTGGACGGTGCCTGGCGATTGAACTGGCTCAGGCAGGTTGCCACCTTTGTCTAGTCGATGTGAATGCCGAGGGATTGAGAAAACTTGCCGCCGAATTGGCACCGTCCGGTGTGCGTGCGTTGTTGTTTCCGTGCGACCTGACGAATCGCAGATCCGTGTCCGCGACGATTGCGTCAGCATTGGACCAGGCTGGCAGCATCGATCTGCTCATCAACAACGCAGGAGTCGCCTATTACGGGCCAACCGACCAGATGACGCAGGCGCAGTGGGACTGGCTGATGACCATCAACCTGCTGGCACCGATCCAGATCACGCATGAGCTTCTGCCCACGCTGTTGCAGCGTCCCGATGCGCATATCGTGAATATGTGCAGTATTTCAGGTCTCGTCGCGGGCGGACGGTTTTCGGCTTACCACACCAGCAAGTTCGGGCTGATTGGTTTTACGGAATCCCTGCGTGCCGAGTACGGACGGCGCGGTCTTGGCGTGACGGCGATTTGTCCCGGTCCCGTGTTGACCAATCTGTATGACTCCGCTGCCAGTGGCCGCGCGGATCAAAAGGTTCCATCGCCTCCGAAATGGATGTGTGCCACGCCGGAACGAGTGGCCAGGCTCACACTGAAGGCGATTCGCAAAGACAAACGGCAGGTTTTAATCACGCCCACTGCCCACGCTTTGTTTCAGCTCAAACGATTCGCACCGTGGTTGCTGGATGTCGTCAACCGCTTCAGCCGCAGCGGTCGCAGGAAACGCAGGCTGGCTCAACAAGCCGCGAAAGCCGAACAACGTCGCGCGGCCTGACGTGCGCCCGTCACGACATACGCTCGAGATGCTCTTCAGGATCCGACTTTTAACCCCAGCCCGACAGGAGTTCCGGCCTATACCGCACGGGGTTTTTGTACGGAAGTGTTTCCGGCGATTTTGTCCATTCGGTTGTCCCCATTCGGTTGTCCGCATTCGGGTGTCCCCATTCGGTTGTCCATTTCATGCGACGCAGGGAGACAATCGAATGGGGACAACCGACAATCGAATGGGGACAACCGAATGAATCGCACGGAAATAAGTAACGAACAGCCTGAACGCCCCCAGGAGCTGTGGCTTTCCAGAATCTCCAAAATGTGTCATTCGTGGCCGCGTGAGGTATAACAGCAGGAACAGCTGCGAAGCGGCAGTCAGGAGATGTTTGTTGTGATGCCGCAACTGCAGCATAATGGTCGCCTGAGTTGCAACTCAGGCGACCAATGCCGGTGATCCGGAACCGAAGAGCGGATGATTCAATCGCTTGCCGACAGGAGTCCACCGGGTGGCACAGCCAGCAACTGCAACGGTCTACTTGCCTGGTGCCTCCGTCGGAACTTCTCCACTCGGGCGGCCTCCTTTTTCCATGCTCTCCTTCATGGCTTTCTGCATGGCATCCTCGGGAGGGCGATTTACAGCTTCCGTCGAAGGCGGAAGCTCTTTGTTGCCGCCACAGCCAACAGCGACCAATGTCATAGACGTCAGGAACAGTCGTGCCAGTAGTGAATTCATTTCGATGTCCTCTTTTTAAAAGTGTATCAAAATCCAGTAACCGCAGAACAATGCAATCCACATGCATCGTCAGCGCCCTGAGTATACCCTGATCGGCAGCGATGGCAACCGATCGATCACCCTCTGCCAGCACTCTGCTTCGCGTTGTCGATTGATCAACTGATAGAATTCGACCATCTCCAGCAAAGACTCCCGACTACTGAGATCTGCCATTGCCAGACGCAGCTTCTGATGGACTTCGGGTTCCATCAGCAATTCAATCCGTTTCGCCTCTTTGAGCATCGCATCTGCGGCTGAGCGATCACCCAGGCGAGCCATGCATTGAGCCTTGCGGTGCATGATCGACCATTCCACAGGACCAGGCCAGATTGATAATGCGTCGTCGAAGGCTTTGACGGCGGAACTGTCATTCCGGTCAGCAACCTCGAACACTCGACCGGCGACACTCCAATAGACAAAACCCGTTCCGGGCTGCGGCCATCGCCCGAAATAACTGCGGGCTTCGTCCAGCCGTCCAAGTTCCATCAGCACCGTGACCATCGCCGAGAGATAGAAAGGATTGCTGATGGCCTCTTCGGTTGCAGAAATCCCTGTCAGCACTTTGATGGCTTCATCGCGTTCGTGAAGATGCAGGAGAAATCGGGCGTTCGCGGCCACAACCATTGGTGAATCGGCCTCATTCGACAGAAACGTGTCCAGTCGTACGAGGTCGATGTGGTCTCCAGGCAACTCTCCGGGCGTGAGGAAACCCATTCGCCGGTCAAGTTCTGCATTGGAAGTACCCGGGCTGAATTGGCTCAGATACCAGTTGCGCAACTGCTCGGCCTTGAGAGCATCCGGGGTCAGATTGTATGTATTCCAGAAATGCGGCTCGCTGTAGTAAAACCGCTCCGTCATATCGAACAGCTTCCACAACAGGTAATGAGAATCCGGTAACTCCGGATCAAGTTCTGCTGACCGCATCAGCAGCTTTTCTGCCCGGTCCGGCTGATGCAGAATCAGCAGCGCCAGGCGACCCTCTCTCATTCTGGCTTCCGCGCCGAATGGCGATTCGTCCGGGATTGTCTGCATTTGACTGATCGCCAATTCCGCAGCTTCCTGCGGAGATCTCGCACTTCCGCTGATCACAGCTTCTGCCAACAACAGTATCGCCTCCGGACTGCGGGGGTGCAGCCACAAGTACCGATTCAGTTCCCGCTCAGCTTCTGCAGGGCGCTGCTTTCGAAGCAGCACTCGCCCGCGAGAAAGTGCTCGTTCGATCCCAACAATTTCTGCCACCGCCCAAATGGCCAGCCCAAGGCTACCAACCGTCAGGAATACAAGCAGCCAGCGTCTGGATGGCACAACACACGATTTCCACGGGGCAGTTTGAGGAGACTCGCTCATCTTGGCAGCACCTCAGGCTGTTTCCCTTCGACAATCCGCCAGTAACTGTTCGGCGACAATCCATCGAACGTATCGACCTTTCCTGAAGGCCAGCAGACTTCCACATTCACCGTGGCGGTCGCATCACGGACTGCAAACAAGAGTCGCCCATCACTCGTCGACAAATAGCTGCCGCCCGTTCCAAGAATCTGTGTGGTTGACTGATCCCCGATTTCAGCAGTGACGCGGGCACACAATGGCGGAACTCGATCGACACTTTCCAGCGAAATTCCCAGGAAGCCGCTGTCCGTCACCGTTTCATTGCGCAACAAGGCCACGGGCCGGTCGAGGTGAGAAACGGCGATATCCAGATCACCGTCGTTGTCATAATCTGCCCCGGCCACACCCCGTCCGAGCGAGAGTTCCTGAAAGTAATCTCCTGCAGATTTCGAAACATCGCTGAAAGACCCTTTTCCGTTATTCAACAGCAGTTGTGGAGTCATGGCACTCGGATCGACGGCGGGCCCCAGCACATGTCCATTGGCAATGAAGAGGTCGGCGAATCCGTCGCCGTTGTAATCCAACGGTACTGTACCGAAACCAAGGAACGGAAGGCTCGTCGCCGCGATACCTGTCCGATAACTGTCATCCTCGAACAACATTCCGCCCAGGTTGTGGTACAGCGTGTTCTTCATTTGATAATAATGAGTCAGGTAGATATCGACCAGTCCATCATGGTCGAAATCGGCGCAGGAAATCCCCATACTGGCTTCATTCATGCCGTCTCCACTGACGGCACATCCGGCATCGGGAGCGATGTCGTGATAATGAACGCCGGAGGAAATCCCGCCAGCCGGCCCGGTTCCGGTGCGAGTATAAAGCATGTTTGCTTCCATATCATTTGCGACATAAATTTCCGGACGGAAATCCCCGTCGAAATCCGTAACGGCAACGGCCAGCCCTTTTCCTGCAAAGGAGTTAAAACCCAGCTCAACCGCCGATTCCCGGAATGTCCCGTCGCCATTGCTGATATAAACAAGATCCGGAACCCCCGCATAACGGCCCGGCCCGCAATAACCAGGCTTCTCCCCATACAGGCAGACTTGGTTGTTTCGCAATGTCGCGTCCATGTAGTTGGCTGAATACAAATCGAGCAACCCGTCGCCGTCAATGTCAACCCAGACGCTAGTGGTTCCCCAGCGCTCGTCACCGACTGCCGCCGCAATGGTCGTGTCGGACAATGTTCCGTCTCCGTTGTTCACGAGCAGAACATTGGCACCATAATTGGTGAGATACAAGTCAGGAAAGCCGTCCGCGTCGAAGTCTCCGGAGGCACAACCCTGTCCGTAACCAGCGTCGTCGGATCCCGAGGCCATCGAGACATCAGCGAACTGTTGCCCCTGCAGACTTCGGAACAGCCCGTTTCGATGTTCCCGCCGGCCGAGGTGCTTTGGCTGCAGCTCAGAACCATTCATCAAATACAAGTCCAGCCAGCCGTCTCGATCGAAATCGCACCATGCTGCGCCGCCACCCATCACTTCGGGCAGAAAGTACCGATCGGGCACGCGGTCTGCGTAAAACTGAAAACCGATCCCAGAGCTTGCCGCGATGTTCGAGAATGCAGGGCGGCATAACGGAAACGCCTGTAACTCCACGGTTGGCACCGCATCAGCAACGGGTTCATTGCCCGCAGTTGTCGTCACGGTGGGCTTCGGAAGATCAGATTCGTTGTGATCGGTCCCGGGGACAGATGCATCACCAGAACAACCACTGATCGTGACTGCCAACAGGAACACTGCCCGATACCAGCTCAGAGGTAGCAATCGTTTCAAGTTCCCGCACCGCGACACCAGTAAAAAAATAGGCCGAGCTGCGTTCCTTAACGCAGCCAGGCCCAAACAAGATACCAAAGCGATTCGAGCAGCGTCAGAATTCGCCCAAAGCCTGGCCGTCGTTTCGCACACCCACCCTGACCCAGGTTTCATTGTCGATATTTTCGCTGACAAATCGAACTGAACCATCCGCCAAGAGCACCTGAGCTCCGCCCGTGTGATAGCTTGATGCGGAAAACAAGTTACTTCCGTTCCAGTCGCCCTCGTGACAATGGCAACCGTTTTCATTGGGATTCATATTGTGTGAGTAGTATGTCCCCACTCCCATGAACGACCACGCCCAACCGTAGCCGCGCATATTGTGACGCCCGCCACTATTGTCCTGAGAATCAGTTTTTGCAAGGCATTCCGCGCGCATCAGTTTATGAGGATTGCTTCCATTAACCCAACCTTTGGTCTGAAATCCGCGCTGACCGATTGGTTCCGGCGTGAAACTTGCCATCCCGAATTCCGCATAGGAAGCGGTATTGCTTGTGCCGTCCGAAATTGTTGCAAAGGTCACTGGAGGGTCACTCTCATTGGCCAGCCCGGTGTTCGAAGCCATTCCATTATGCTGAGTCTGCCAACCGCTAGTCCTGGTCACACCATTGTTCGAGTAGTTCATCACACCCATGTTGATTGCGTAAGTAAAATTAGCAGCCGGCCCATTCGGATTCGGTTGTGCGTTCGAAGGACAATTAAAAACGGGCAGGCGACCGCTAAACGCAGTACGATTATCACCGCTCCAGGAAGAGAACGGCCATTGCTGGTAATTGATGCTGTTATACTCAGGGCCGCGTTCCAGAAACGGAAGCATGCCCACCTTGTCGGAATACGGGCGGTCCCAGCCTCCGTTGATTGGAAACTGGCTGTACACGTCGTGGTAATTGTGCTGTGCCAAACCAATCTGCTTCAGATTGTTCTTGCACTGAGTCCTTCGGGCCGCCTCACGGGCCTGTTGAACAGCGGGCAGCAACAAAGCAATCAGAATTGCAATGATTGCAATCACCACCAGCAATTCAATCAGCGTGAATGCTTGCCTTTGCCATTTTAAGATCTTCACTGGACTTTTCCTTTTTCAAGAGGATTGAAAAAACACAGGTAAACTCAAAAGAACTTCAAAACTTTATGCGCTGCCTTGATGGCTGCTTTTTATCGCAGCGAAAAACACGCACGCACACTCAATGAGCATTTCCGCTGAACTTTGTAACAGTCAGTCGCGAATCAGTCAATCAATCACGGGAAAAATCTGTCGAAGTTGAGAAAATTGGTCTTCTTTTGAACGAGCAGCGGCACCGTTGTGGATTCTGGACGGGAAGTGGTCGTGTCGGGCAGGCATCGACAATCAGTTTGCTGGCGGATTGTTGGTCACGTTTCGAAACCACGAAATTGCCGAACCCCGTTCTTCTGACCAGCGGAAGTGAGTCACACAAAGATCGAGGTCGCCATCGGAGTCCCAATCGACAAGCTCGCAGCTGCTGTGATCCGGCGAGCCTGTCTCAACGACATGTCTGACAAAGTTGCCGGCGGTCGTCTGCTCCAGCCAGAGGATCGATGCCATGTCCGATATCGACTGGGCAGCATTCGGAGGAAGCAGACTGACGGCGACAACGTCAAGATCGCCGTCAAGATCCACATCTCCGGCGACAGCCCGATGCACACCGGGCATTGGTGCCAGTTCATGGACGTCGAACGGGGTCTTTCCAGTGTTCTCCAACCAGCGAATCCCATGAAACGGCTTCACATACCCGTCATCCGAATTGTCACCGTTCGTGTGCAGAACATCGAAATCACCATCTCCGTCAAGATCGACGACCTGAATGCCACTGGAACCGAACGAAGGATCTCCGGCCTCGTAGAGTGACACCAGGTCGAATGTCCCATCTCCCTGGTTGAGGTAACAAACGACGATCTCGTATTCCTGGGAAATCAGCGCGACGATATCCGGCCGACCGTCCGCATTGAGATCCACGACTGGCACATCGATCGCGCCATGTCGCTTGTCGAGAACCTCCTCACGCCATTGTCCTTCGCCCTCGTTCCACAGCACGACAATCCGACCGGTTCGGCGCCAGCCAAACTCGGCGACAACGAGGTCCACATCACCATCCCCATCGAAATCGGCCGGTTGCACATCACTCACGCGTCCAACAGAAGTCATGATCGGCACGCCCGCCCAATTGTCATCCGGAGAGAACGACCAGACAGCACCCTGCCTGCGATCGTTCGGGAGCAAGCTGCCCAATTCGGAAACGAGAATCTCAAGAGTCCCGTCTCTGTCGAGGTCAACCGGCGTAACGCGGCAGGGATTGACAACTTCCGGTGGTCTTGCCGCCAACGTCAGCGGCCCTCCGCGGTGGGCGGAAAAAAGTGATCCCGTTCGCATATCACAGGCCCAGAGTTGTTGACGATCCGGATCAAAACGCAGACAGGCAACTGACCCGGCACCTGTCGCGTCATCCGCCAATCTGTCAGCCAGCTGAAATCGGTCAACTTCTACATCGGCTGATTCAGCGGTCATCTCAAGGCGTTCCGGAGCCAAAGCCTCGAACCAGGCGACAGTTGTATTTTCGATCGGTACTTTCAGACCCTCCGTAGGCGAGTCGTAGAACAGGCGATAGCCCTGCCCCACTTCCGCTTTCCACGCTCCGCGCGGAAAGGACTGGGGATCGGGAAATGCATGGCAATGCGCGCAAAAGACGCGAATATCTGCAACTTGATCGACGCTGAATTCTGCTGTTCCTTTACCCCCATTGCCCTGGGACGAATCCGGTCCTCGACCGTCGTGACAACCTGATCCGATCAGGCAACCTAGCCCGAGCCGGATCAGGCTCCACAGTTGCAGTCGCTTCAACCGAAACATGGAAAGGACCTGTAGAAAGGACGGCTGCATTGAAGCCCTGTGTTGACCGGAAAAAGATGAATCACATGCACCTGACGCAGACGACGCCGATCGGAGCCACAGGTTACAGTATAGAGGTTTGGCAGACCCATGGTTTGAATGGAACATTGTTTTCCAGCGAAAACCCTGAATTCTGCGTGGGGTCGTCCGGCCCGCCAACTGACGCAATCATCGTGGGTGGATCGAGATCGTCAGCGTGGCGGAGTCAACGACTTGCTTATTCCTGCCAGATTCGATCAAATCCATCAGTGAGTATTCTGCGTATTGGATCGTCAGAAGATCATGAATCAAAAGGTCCCAGGACATTTCCGTCGGATTCGGTCACGCTGGCCTAGGGTGCGCCATTTGCTGACCTTGATTGTCGTAACAGGGGCTCTGGCAGCGACCGGTCTGGCGGCCATGGTCTGGTGGCAGGAACGCCCCCTCAGGCAGGCCACTGCGTATTTGGATCAGGGTGATCCAACAATCGCACTCTCGACCATCAATGCCTTTCTCCGCAATCACCCATTGCATGGCCGAGCAATGTCGTTGCGAGCCCGCACCCTCGTCGCGGTTGGTCGGCCGATACAAGCGATTGACCTGTTCGAGCGATTTGGTGGGTCAAATCCGAAAGAACTCCACGCCTGGGCTCAGGCTCTGCTGCAGCTCAATCGCTGGCGCGAGGCGCTTCCGCTCCTGGAGCATGTTGTGGAAACCGGCGTGGATCGGGCGGACGTGCTTCACGAACTTGCGGCGTGCCGGGCAGAGGTTGGCGACCTCAACGGTGCCATTGCCGCAGCCACGGACTTTGCGCAGCAGCCAGGGTTTGCCGCGAGAGGCAATCTATTATTGGGATCCCTTCATAACAAGCAAGGAAATCTGCGGCAGGCAGCAGCCGCTTGGGACGATGTGCTGAAAGACTCCCCGGATGCGGAAGGGCTTCAGGTCCCCGCCGCTGAGTTCTTTCTGGACTTCGGTCGTGTCCTGCACGCCTCGGGTTACTCCGGACTCGCTGCGGAAAAGGTCGAACACAGTTTGAGCCTCAAGCCGAGTGCTGATGGGTTCGTTGTCCTGGGCAACGCTCGTTCGATTCTTGGAGATCAGCAAGCAGCGGAAAACTCCTACAAAGAGGCATTGGTGATTGAGCCCGGCATGCCAGCGGCGCGTGTGGGGATGGCGCGGCTTGCACTCGCCAGCGGAGAATCCGCTGGCGCGAAAGAGTGGTTGTCCACACTGGAATCGCCTGACAAGCTGACCATCGAAGTCGCCGTTCTTCTGCAGCAGGCGACAACAGGACTCGGCGAGGTCGAAGCGTCGAAACAATGGCGCGAGAAAGCGGACAAGCTCCGTCTTGTTGAACAAGCCCGCGAAACTGCGTTCCAGGTGCTACGAGACGTCCCTGAATCCAACCTGGCTCAAGTCGTCCGCGCGTACCATTTCGCTGAGTCTGGTCACTGGCAGGAGGCGGAGTCCATTCTCAAACCTATCACCGCTTCCGAAAAGAATCAACCGTTCATCGAAGAACTCTATCATGCCGTCCTGCGGCGTTCCGGCCTTCCTTCAATCGATCTGTTGCCGCTGCAGCAATTCTGACGCATGAATTTGCAAGTCCTGCGATCAGGTGCATCAGGAGTCACCACTCAACGAATCCTGCCATAAATAGGTTGCTGTCAATGTTCGGCAGTCAAAACACGACGAAGTCATCAATGTTGCAACGAATGCATGGGCACCGTGCCATCAGCCAGCCTCATTGATTGCACAGGCTCCTGACCGGTCACGCAATTCGCACAGGCAGGTGAACGCCGCTGAATTACGGGCGTTCAGTCGTTTGTGCCTGATGGGACGCAGAATGCACGCGGGTGCGTTTTTGGTGGGCGCGGCTGCGAGTTTCCACGAGGATTTCTTCGACGTGAGTGTCTCCTGGATTCTGTTCACAGCACCATTCCAGCATTTCACAGGCTTCGGCGTAGCGTTCCTGACTCAGCAGGAATAAACCCATCGCATGATGCGGCCAGTAGGCGGTTTCGTCGCTGGCCAGGGCAAGGCGGAGCATGTTTTCAGACTGTTCGTGAAGTCCAAAGGCATGAGCTGCCTGATGACCGGCCATCAACAGATTCACGCGCTGACTGGTGTCCTGCGATTGCTCTGACAGCGCGGACGCAGCTTCAGATCCTGCGGCCACGGCGGCGGGTTCAGTGACTTCAGCAATCACATACAGCAGTTTTTCGATATCCGATTTTCGACCGCGCTCGCGAAACACCGTCAGCACCTCATCCAGTTCATCAATGGACGGCTTAAAGACGTTGAGCACAAAATCCGCCGGCAACTGCCTTGATATGTTCAGGCAAACCTGACGCCGATGCTCGGCACTGGAATGAAACACGAACTGCCACTGTTCCAGCGCGGCATCGACTTTGCCTTCTGTGAGCAGACAGTCACCGACAAAGTAACGCACATATGGATCATTACCGCCAACCAGCATCGTCTGACTGATCCGTGACTGTCGTCCGGTATCCCGGACGTCTCTCAGAAAACCTGTGTGCAGCAGGATCATGTACGCTTCGCCCTTCACCGGGCACAGGGCCAGTGCTCGGCGAGCCATCTGATCGGACAGCATCAGCAGTTTGATGTTTCGACCGAACGCTTTCTTCAGCCAGGCGTGCATCTCACCGGTCGATTTGAAGTTGGAAAGCGCGGCGTCGCGAATCTGAATTTCGCTGAGCGGATTGTCACTGAGTCGCTGCCGGAGCTGAAACATTTTCAGACTCAGCAATGACAGTTCATGCATTGAGTCAAGATGCTGCGGATCCGCTTTGATACCTTTCAGCAGCAGATTGATGCGCGCCGAGAGCCCTTGAAGTTCACTGTCGTCGGTCACGACTTTTTCGGGTACATTGTAGCTTGCTACATCGGATGATGATCGCTTTTTGTCGGGAAGATCAGCTGTCTCCGTGTTTGTTTCTTCATCGTTCAGCTCGGTATTCTCTGTCGCCAATCTGCGACTGGTTTCCAGATCATTGGAGGTATTCTTGTACTGCTTCCACCAGTATTCGCCGGCGACACGTCGTTCAAGGTCCGGTTGCACGCGACACAGTATCAGCAGGCAACCAACGCCTGCAATCAGCCATCCGATGCGAGGAAACGGAATCCCCAGCTCAGGGCGGAACCCACTGCACAGGCGCAGGCCGGTGACGCCGAGCACGATCGTGATCACAACAATCGCAGGCACGTACCAGATAAAATCGACGGTGGCATGAAACAGCCCCGCAACCAGCCC
>JAYUVA010000953.1:0-3364 GCA_043754375.1 Candidatus Kuenenia sp.
GCCTCGCGAGCCTGCTGCACCGCTGGCAGCAACAAAGCAATCAGGATTGCGATGATTGCAATCACGACAAGTAGTTCGATAAGGGTGAAGCCTCGAGACCTGTGCTTCAAAAATTTCATGGGATATCCCTTCAATTCAAGAAATTAAAAACAGAAACATCATTAAAAATCCATGGCCCGCTGCAAGGCTAAGCTCACGAATCCACACTTACGACAGCTTCGACAGGACGCTTGAGAAGGAAAGGCATTCCAGGCAGAAAAATGTGCGGCAGAAAAATAACTTCCTGTCTTTCTGCCGCACATCTTTTTGCCGACGATACGGCCACTGCAGAATTCGTCTTAGCCCGGAAGCGGGGCATTGTTAAAAATTGCATCGCGATTCAGACGTCCGTGTATCAGCTAAAGTTCACGATTTCGAAGGTAGTTTAGCCACAATCGGCAGTGTTGTCCGAACTATTTCAAATTCGCGGGCGATAGAATTCCACTCGGTCGCGATGAAAGTCCCGGCAAAGTGACGAAATCGTTGACGATCAGGATTTGCGTAGTCGAACGACTTCAGCGAGCCCTGTGTAATCGTAAATCCAAAATGCCCCGTCGCTCACGTGATTCGAATGAACAAGGCGTCGCCACAATTTTATCGTTTTCCCGTCAATGCCCGGACGCTGCCATGAAATGCAGGCATGCTGCGACTGCTGGCCGTTTGCTTGATGCACGCACTAAATCATGCCTGTGCGGCTGGCGGGCGAAAGATTGACGCCGGCGCAAAGCACGCGCCGAACTCTGATTCGGGGATTTCGATCCCACGAGAAGTCGGCAAAACATCAACCAGCAACTCCAGAAGTGCCGCCTGATCGAAAGTTCGAATCAGTTGTGACGGAGCTGAGTCCACTGGAGGCAGTGGAAGTGGTTGGCTGGAACAATTCGGCCCGCTGCAACGCCGACCGGGAATTTGAACTGGCAGGTTATTGGAAGCACCAACCTGCCCGGAAACATCAAATACGGAATCCATTGATGTTGAATGGCTGCCGCTGACTGGTATTCCACTGCGGAATAAATAATCTCCACAGGATGCCAATGCTGAACTGGTCCAGGAAAGAGCCACCGTCGCGGCAACGACCATCATCACAACCCGGCGCACTGACATGAACACGCTGCCAAACGGATGGCCGTGTGCAATTGCTAAGCGGGCTGAAATCATAAAATTCATGATTTGACCAGTTCGCGGTGGCCTCGAACGATTCAAACGGCCGGAAGTCTCTGAGAACATTCACTGGGAAGCTTACGATTGAATCGCCTCACGATGCTAGCACAAAACCCCAGAAATCTTGCGAAACCAAGGGAAGTGACTGCGATCCAGCTTTGGGTAACATTTCAGGTTCACCGACAAATGAAGTGCGCGGCCTAGAAACGCGGATGAACTGCCAGCAAGCGAACAGGTCGCGTTGAAAGGCTGCGCGGTGCGTCCTGACGCTCCTCCGACTGGATTTTTGAAGGCAACCCAACAGCGGTAGTCCAGATCTATGTTTGTTCCAGTGATATCGCTCCCATACGCCTGATGAATCACGATCACGCCGCGTTTCGCGACCAGCGTGACAAACGGCTCGCCGGAATGCTCGGCCCATGCCTTGCACAACTCATGGATCTTTGCTCTGGCATCTGCATGTACACCTGCTTCTTCCGCTGATCCATCACGAAGCACAGTCGCCGGTATGGCTCGTTGGGCGATGTCCCCTCAATCCATGCGATCCATCGCCCTGATTCCTTCGGTTCCGGGAACTCTTCAAGCTGGCTGTTGAATCAACGGACGCGAAAATCTACGTCGCCACCAAGCTTGCGAATTTCATCGACATCCCGCCAGATGATGCGCGGTGTGCTGCCTCGCAGAAAAATCCAGCTCGCCTGTTTCGACGTCATCAATTCCTGGGACTGAAACAGCAGTCGCTGTTCGGCAAGTGTGCAGGGTGCAGCATCAGCTGGTGCAGCCGATATTTCCCTGACCGGTTCCTCTGTCTGTGCATAAATATTTTTGGTGCCGCACAAGCCGGGCAGGCTAACATTACTGCCTGGCCTGTAATCGACTGGTTCCGATGCATACAAGCAACTCCAGAGGTGCAAGCCCTGATTCGGCGAAATCATACGCCGCACAGCTCGCGATGAGTATCGCTTCGGACTCCAGCGTAAATCAATTCGCTCGAACGCATTCAGGAACCCCTGACAAAACGTTTTCACAGTGTTCGTCCAGTGCCTGCAGTCAACGATCGTCGGCAGGAAGCTCGGCATCTTGCAGAATGAGTTGCACCGTCGTTTCACTGACGACCTGAACTTCTCCGTTCATCATGCCGACGGCACGAAATCGCAGTGGCACGGATGACTCTTGCGGAATCGACGGTTCAATCTGAATACTCACTTCAGCCGTGTTCTGTCCGGCTTCGATCGTGACGGCTTCAGCAGCAATCCCCGGAGCCGGACCCAGCAACTGGATCTGCATGGGCCCGGTGAAGTTTGGCGTCCGGTCAAGTACAAGAGTGCATGTGATCGTGCCATTCGTGCCTGCCACGAGCTTCCGCTCAACGCTCCGCAGTTTTACAACGGTCGGCAGCGTTCGGATCATGCAACGCATTGTGGAAACCACCAGCATCGTCTGTTGCTGGCCGAATTTATCGACGAATGCCACGTGTCCCTGGGCGTAGACATTGGAGTGTGCCTGAACATTAATATGCATCGACTCCGGAAGATAAAGCGGCAGCATGAACTGCAACTGTTCCGGAGCGATCGTGGTTTCAGGAATTTCGATGCCATCCAGATCTTTAATCTGGCGATCTGCGACCTGCAGATGAATCGGCTGATCGAAACCGTTCAGACGTTCAACTTCCATCAGGTAAGGGTAGATGGTGCCGCGATGGGCGTACTGATAGGCTTCATTGCAATAAAGACGGAAGACCGGTTTATGAACCACCGTCAGCTGCACTTGATCCACATCGGACGAGTCAATTCCGACTCCGTCAGGATCGTGCCCCAGATGCATACTCCGGACAGGACGCTCGATGATCGTTCCGGCAATTTCGGCTGTGCCTCTGATTCGCAGCGTGACATCGCAGGAACGAGCTTCGTCCGTGGCGACTAAGGCGAGCTTCGCCGTTGTCTGGCCAGCGGCGATCTGGTGTCCTTCCAGGGTTACACCTTCCGGCAATCCGTCCGCGATAATTTCGATCGGTCCCGCAAACCCGGCAATATGCTCGATCGCCAATTCGACCTCAACACGAGCACCCTGGACCACGTTAATCACATCCGCCTTCATGGACAAAGAAAAATCCGGGATCGCTTCACGGACGGACAGCCGGTAAGTGAAATCCGGACCTCCGCGA